>JAUWIN010000099.1 GCA_030605345.1 Candidatus Brocadiia bacterium | reverse complement strand
GACACGAAAAGACCAATACCCCCGCCCAGTGAAACCGGCTCAGCATGGATTTTCCTCGCACCCGGCTTGTCCACGAAGTTCACCCGCAGGGCGACGCCGCGCACAGCCCAGCACACCAGCCCCGAACAAACGAAGCCTAAGCCAAAAAGGATGGCACCCAGCAACACCAGCACCGGCGTACCTTACCTCCCGAAAATTACCACAACAATCACAAACGACGATAACAGCACCCAGGCGGCAAGTCAACTGAACGGCCCGCCACAGCCATATCGGCCAGCTGGCACGAGCCGGTAAAAAGTGATAACGCGGCGCCGTAACAAAGCAGGAGAGGCCGGAAACGTCGCCTCTTGGCGGCGCGTTTCCCCGCCCCCGACTACCCGATGTGCCCCCCTGGTCTTTGCATGGTAGCGGCGCAGGGATTCGAACCCCGGACACGAGGATTATGATTCCTCTGCTCTAACCACTGAGCTACGCCGCCGGCTCGCCTGAACCCAATGCAAAATTATACTCCGGCCGGCCAAGTTTTCAACGTTTTTGACACCCGGCCCGAGCAGCGCTCTACTGCGCCCGGAAAATTCCGATACTCATTGGGCAGTGTTCCCACGATGCCCGCGGACCAGACGGCGCCACATAACCCCTGCTCTTTGCTGCCCGGGCAGAGGGCCTGGGCTAGAATGGCGAAGATTTCTGCGGTCAGGAGAAACAGAATGTCACCCAGCACCCCTTCAGTTGAGGAAAAAGTCTATGAGTGCACCGCCCCCGACGGGGCGCGCCGGACGCTTAGCATGATGGACCTCCTGGCACAGTTCAAGCGCAAGGAATTCCTCACCGGCGGGGTCTCGCGCATATCTGATCTGCACCTGAAAACCGGGGCGCCCCCGTACTACCGGATCGACAACGAGATGATTCCGTGGAGCGACCGCCCGGAAGACCGCCTCACTGAAGAGACAGTAGCTAAACTGATCAGCGGGATGCTGGCGCCGGAACGGCGGGAGCAACTGACCGGGCCTCACGAGATGGACGCATCGTTTTCCATTCCCGGCCTGTCATTCCGAATGAACGTGTTCCACGACAGGCTCGGGCTGGCCGCGGCCATACGAGTCCTGCCACTCGAAATCCCGCCGGTCGAGTCTATCGGGTTTCCCGACGATGAGGTCTGGCAGAACATTACCAACCTGCGGCAGGGCCTCGTGGTCATTACGGGCATCACCGGCTCGGGGAAGTCAACCACCATCGCCTCTCTCATCCAGCGGATCAACCAGACCCGCCGCTGTCACATCATCACGCTGGAGGACCCCGTGGAGTACGTCCTCCCCAACAAGCGGTCGGTGGTCTCACAGCGGCAGGTTGGCCGGGACACGTCGTCTTTCGCCGAGGGACTGCGCGCCATACTGCGCGAGGACCCTGACATTATCCTCATCGGCGAGATGCGCGACCGGGAGACCATGGCCAACGCGCTCACTGCGGCGGAAACCGGCCACCTGGTCTTCACCACCCTCCACACGCGTGACGCCAAGGGCGCGGTCAACCGCATCACCGACATGTTCCCGGAGGTTCGGCGCGAGGAAATTGCAGGACAAATCTCCCTGACCCTCACCTGGGTGCTCGCCCAGAAACTAATCACTCGGAGTGACGGTGAGGGGCGGCTCGTAGCGATGGAAGTGCTGAGAAACACCCAGGCCGTCAGCAGCCTCATACGACAGATGAACATCCCCCAAATCTACTCGGCGCTGCAGACCGGCGCCAGGGAGCACATGTGCACGCTCGAAAAATCGCTCGCCCGGCTCATCGCCGAAGGTAAAATCGACGCCGACGAAGCTGCACGCTGGGCGAACCTGCCCGAGGTGTTCAAGTCAACCCTGCACGGACAACCCTGAGCGCGCGGACCACACCCGCGAAAGACGCCGGACCGCTCGGCCTGGCGGCTGATGTCCGGGCCGCGAAGTTGCAGCGGAAACTAACCACCTTTCCACATACTTCATCGTCACTTTCCCTCGCGCACCTTTAGCGATTCAACCGCGTTGGCAAAATAGCGCTAATCGCACACTTTACTTGATGCTGTCCAACCGCAAACGCCCTTGACGCGGGAGCAAGAAGGGCTAAGATAAAGGACCAGATTGCCGACCGGCGCTCGACGAGCATCAGGGGTAGAACGGCTTTGCCTTGCGCCCGACTGCTCGCTGATTTCTTGAGGGATTTGTCATGACCGCAGCGCACTGGATCTTCCTGATCCTCTCCGGTTTGGTTATCATAATCGCCGGCGTGCTGGCGGTCATCCAGGAACTACGACGGGAAGGTTTCCTCTGGCAGACATGGGTATTGCGGGCCTTCTTCTTGCTGGTCACCGCCGGGGTGGGTTTTTCGATTCCCAAGTTTGCGCCCGAATTGACCAAGCCGCCGCTGAACCTTGACCCGTGGCTATCGATGGTTGGCGCGCTGATCCTGTTCCTGCTGGTGTTTTCGGCGGAGGTCTTTGCCGGTGCGGTGAACATATCCGCTATTGTTTTCGGCGCCACGATCGGCATCATCATCGCACACCTCGCCTATTTCCTCCTGCTGTTGGTCATAGAGCCGATGATGGCGACGGCAGAAGACCAACAGATCCTGCCGCACTATGCCCTTGCTATCAAGACATTGCTATCGGTCGTTTTTGCCTATCTGTTTGTGCTGCTGATTCACAAAAACCGCAACCGGTTCAACTTTGTAATTCCTTATGTTGAGTTCAGGCGCGAGCGGCGGAGTGAGTCCGGCCTGCTCGTGGATACAAGCGCAATAATTGACGGCCGGCTCGCCGGACTGTACGAGTCGAACGTATTGGAAGGCCCGCTAGTTGTGCCGAGATTCGTCCTCCGTGAGCTCAAGACACTGGCCGATTCCCGCGACAAGCTAAAGCGCACCCGCGGCCGCCGCGGCCTCGACACGCTCAACTACTTGCGAAATAGTCCAACCGCCTCCGTCCAGATCGACGAAGGACGCGTGCCCGGGGCACAGGGTGTGGACGCGAAACTCATCAAACTGGCCGAAACACTGGGCGCGAGAATCATCACCACAGACCTGAACCTCAATAAGGTCGCCAATCTGCACGGCGTCCGCGCCATCAACATCAACAACCTCGCCGCCGCGATGAAGCCAACGGTTCTGCCAGGTGAGGAGTTGACCGTCGAACTTATCCACCCGGGCGAAGAGCATGACCAGGCCGTCGGATACATGGACGACGGCACCATGGTGGTGGCGGAGAACGCCAGGCACCGCGTCGGCTCACAGGCCGACGTAGTCGTCACCCGCCTGCTCCAAACCTCAACCGGGCGCATTATATTTGCCAAACTGAAAGCGGACGAACACCAAGCCGCCCGGCAAGATACCCAAGAGAACCGATGAGCCTCACAAACGCCTCTCCACGCGGCACACCCCGCCTGGCACTGATCCTGGCCGCCGCAGGCAGCAGCACGCGCATGGGAGGAGGCGTGCACAAACCCCTCATCCAACTGCGCGGCCTGCCGGTGATGTGCCATACGCTCAAAAGGTTCCAGGGCATACGCGGGCTCGAGCAGGTGGTCATCGTCGCACATCCGGAGGACCTGCCGGAGATAGAGGCTTCGTACTGGCCGCAGCTCCAAGACTTCGGCGCCACCGAGCTGGTGAGCGGGGGGAACCGGAGGCAGGATTCCGTCGCCCGCGGCCTTCGGGCGCTGCAACGTGGAATCGAAGTTGTTCTAATTCATGACGCGGTCAGGCCGCTAGTCTCGCGCCGGGCGGTGGAAGAGTCCATATCCGCGGCAGCACGGCACGGCGCCGCCATCGTCGCCGTTCCTGTCGCCGACACGCTCAAGCGCACCCGCGGCGGGAACGCTATCGAGACCGTCCCGCGCGGCGACTTGTGGGTGGCGCAGACGCCGCAGACCTTTCAGACAACACTCATCCGAAGGGCATTCGCCGAGGCTGAGAAAGCCGACATCGACTGCACCGACGACGCGCAGTTGGTCGAGCGGCTCGGCGTTCAGGTCAAATTGGTCCGCGGCAGTTGGAAAAACTTCAAGATCACCACCCCCGAGCAGCTGCGAATGGCGGAGGCCCTGCTGGCCCGGTCTGAACCTGCGTGACGAACGGCGAAGTCCGAATGCAAAATCCGTCCGCAAATCGAACCACCCCTGACGCAAAACATGCAACAAGGCATGAAATGAGGTTTCACACGTGGGCGGGCTGCGCCCTGGTTATCCTGTTCCTTCTCGGCGCCGCCGCGTCGACCGGTCCGGGGGTCACGTGGGACGAGCCGGCCTATGTGTTCGCCGGGTACAACTATACCCAGTGGGTGTTGCATCTTTCCCCCGGTTCCTTCTCCGCCCACGGCATCGATGCATACTGGCAGTTCAACCACGAGCATCCGCCAGCCGCGAAATTGCTCTACGGGTTCGCCGCAACGGTGGAGGGCGGCGAAGGGTTCGGTACTTTCCTGGCAGCCCGGCTGGGCGCTGTGGCCATGTTTGTCCTGCTGGTGGGGTTAGTGTGGTGCTTCACCGCCCGGTCTTTCGGCCGGCCGGCCGGGGTGATTGCGGCGCTGTCGTTGGTATTGATGCCGCGTGTCTTCGGCCACGGCCTTCTGTCTGCTTTGGACCTGCCCGTCGCGCTGGCGTGCTTTGCAGCTGCTTTTGCGTTTTCGCGCGCTATACAGAACAAATCACGTGGAGTCTGGGCCGGCGTGCTGTGGGGCGTCGCACTGCTCACCAAGATCAACGCCGTTTTTCTACCCATCGTCCTCATTCCGTGGGCGGTCTGGTATCACAGGAAACGGGCTGTCACGCCATGCGCCACGTTTCTCGTGGTCGGGGTTTTGACCTTCTTCGCCGGCTGGCCGTGGCTGTGGCACGATACGTTCGGTCGAGTGCAGCAATATGCTATGAACAAAACCGAGCGCCTCGCACAACGCGACCGCCCTGCCGGCACGGCGAACATACCGGTATATTACCTGGGCACCACATACCGCCAAGAGCGCGCACCGTGGCACTATCCTTTTGTGATGACGCTCGTGACCGTGCCGGTCGCCCTGCTGGTCTTCGCCGGCATCGGCGTTGGCAAGGCCGCGCGCTCCGGCGAAGGACGCCGCATCGGCACCTTGGTCATGGCGAGCGGACTGCTCCCACTCGTGGTCGTTGCGCTGCCGATGGTGCCAAAGTACGACGGCGTTCGCCTGTTCATGCCTGCGTTTCCATTCGTCGCCTGCCTCGCTGGCGCAGGCGGGGCGCGGCTGTGGGACTGGCGCGGCCGCCTCGGCAAAGTCATCGTTGCCGCGCTCCTCGCACTGAATGCTGCGGCGCTCCTGTCCACGCATCCATACGAACTCTCGTATTACAACTGCCTGGTCGGTGGCGCTTGGGGGGCGAACAAGCTCGGCTTCGAGACCACCTACTGGGGCGATACGGTGAATCAGCAAGTTATAAAATACGTCAACCAGCACTGCCCGGACGGCAGCAGAGTTACCAGTGAACCGCCACATACTGAATTGATCGGGGCGCTGCCCGGCCTGCGCAGCGGGCTACGCTGGGTGCCGACGTGGAACCGGGGCCGGCGCAACGCCGACTTCGTTATTCTGTTCCCCAGGCAGGGCCACCTGAGCGGCGCCGCGCTCGAACTGTTGAAAACTGGCAAGCCAATCAAAAAGTGGAGTTACATGGGCGTGCCGCAATGCCTGCTTTACCGTGTCACAACCGAGGCACAATAAGACCACCAACGAAGCTACTTTCTACATCCCACAAAACCCCAATCGCTATACTTGAATCTCCTTTCGGCAAGTGGTAGAAGTATGATAGGTGCGCTGACTGGAGTTTGCCGGCGTTTGGCAAAGGGGCGTGCACGCGTATTGAGGGGGACAAATGTTCAACGTGGTCAAGATTGATGTGACTGTCGGTGCCAAAGCAAGCACCACATTCAACGCCATCGCCGTCGGCGTCGGCTCCCTCTTCCCGGGACTCATGCCGGCACCTTCCTCCGAACCCACTTGCCTCTCAATCCCGTGGCGGAGGGACCGCCTCGCACAAGGGAAAATCCTGGACGCCCTTAACTGGAAAACATGCCTCACGCCATCACTTGTAGGGCGCGAAGGGGAACTGGACGAATTGCAGCGCTGGGTCTCTGAAGACACGCCCATCAGCCTCAAGTTCGTCTGGGGCGAGGGCGGAGTAGGCAAAACCCGCCTCGCGGCAGAGTTCGCGTCGCAACTTGCTCATCAAGGGTGGGCTGCCGGGTTCGCCTGGCTCGACCGCCCTTTCCGCTTCTACCTCGCTCAACAGGGCACGCTGCTTATCATCGATTATCCGGAAGAGCACCCGGACCACACTCAAGAGCTCTTCAACGACTTGGCGTTTCTCCCTGACGAGGGCAAAATCCGCGTTCTTTTTCTCTCCCGTCGCGACGCAGATTACTGGCAGCCGTTGATTGCCCGCGCACACGCGGCAGGCGTTGCTGACCCCGTTCCGATCTTCCTGGCCGGTCTTCGTGGCAAGCCTGCTCACACCGTCTTCTCTGATGCCCAGGAAAAAATGGCCGAGATCTGTGGTTCTGTCCCGAAACCGGTCTCCGTTGACGACCTCGACGAGTGGGCTGCCATGGCCCCCGAAAACAGCCGCGCTCTCTTCCTCGTCGCCGCGGGTCTGTACAGTGCTTTCTTCCCGGAGTCGCTCGTCACCGACTTCGCCCGCGCTGAGATTGTCCGCGGCATTCTCGAGCGTGAGCTCGCCCGGCTGCGAAACGCAGCCAACGCCGCCGGCTTCGAGCACGAAGGAGTCCTGGAACGTATCCTCGCTCTCGCTGCCATAACACGAAGGCTCCCCCTCGAGCGCATCCGCGATCTTGCCTCACGGACCGACCTGCAACTCCCCCTCGATGGCGTTTCCGACCTCAGGAAGGCCCTTTTTCGCGCCGGTCTCCTCGATGAGGACGCCGTCCTTGCTCCTACCCCCGACATTCTTGGCGCCGCGCTCACCGTCGAAGCGCTGCGCTCCGTCCCGGCAGCAGCGCCGGAACTCATCTGGGCCGCACTCGAACCTGACCTCGAACCCGCCCTCTACCGCTTCGCGCGTCTCAATTATGACGCCGAAATCTCGATCGGCATTCTCGACGAGCGCCTTAGCGACTGGCTCGCCGCCGCGGTCTCCGCCAGCGCTGACAGGGCTGGCCGCATTGAGTCGTTCTTCGCAGATGCAGGGTCCGTTATGGGGCTTCCGGCCGTGGGCGTCGCTGCCTCTCGGACCCTACTTGCGACGCATCCAGGTCAAGAGAAAAGAGCAAGAATCCTCAACAACCTGTCGAGCCACCTGCGGGAAACGGGCGACTCGGCGGCTGCGCTCCATACCATCCGCGAGGCCGTCGATCTGTACCGCCGCCTCGCCCGCGCGAACCCCGCTCGCTTCGAACCCGACCTGGCTATGAGCCTCAACAACCTGTCCGGCTGTCTGTCGAAAACGGGCGACTCGGCGGCTGCGCTTGATGCCATCCGCGAGGCCGTCGACATACGGCGCCGTCTCGCGCGCGCGAACCCCGCTCGCTTCGAACCCGACCTGGCTATGAGCCTCAACAACCTGTCCGGCTGTCTGTCGAAAACGG
>JAUWIN010000098.1 GCA_030605345.1 Candidatus Brocadiia bacterium | reverse complement strand
GCGTTTTCGGGGAAAGACCCCAGCAAGGTCGATCGCTCCGCCGCCTACATGGCCCGGCACATCGCCAAGAACATCGTCGCCGCCGGCCTCGCCACCGAGTGCGAGCTCCAGGTCTCCTACGCCATCGGGGTCGCCCAGCCGACCTCCGTCCTCGTTCAGACCTTCGGCACGGGCAAGATCGACGACGAAAAACTTGACGGCGTGGTGCGGGAGGTGTTCGACCTCAGACCCAAAGCAATGATTGACTACCTCAAACTGCGCCGGCCAATATTCAAGGAGACGGCACGGCACGGCCACTTCGGGCGCGAAGAAAAGGCCTTCACCTGGGAATACACCAATAAAGTTGACGACCTCAGAGACGCCGCAGGAATATGAAACGAAATCGCGAAGCCGCCGTTGCTAATGAGAACCCACTTCTTTCGGAGGGCCATTCGCCGTGAAATACAATGTCAAGGACTTATCCCTGGCGCCCGCAGGTCAGTTGAGGATCGACTGGGCCGAGCAGCAGATGCCCGTACTTCGGTTGATACGCGAGCGGTTCAAGAAACAAAAGCCGCTGAAGGGGGTCACCCTTGCCGCCTGCCTGCACGTGACCACCGAGACGGCGAACCTGGCCGTCACCCTCAAGGCTGGCGGGGCCAAGGTGTTCCTCTGCGCCTCCAACCCACTCAGCACCCAGGACGACGCTGCGGCCGCTCTGGTCAAAAACCACAACATCCCCGTCTTTGCCATCAAGGGCGAAGACAACAAAACGTACTACAAACACATCCACTCCTGCCTCGACGCCCATCCGCAAATCACCATGGACGACGGCGCCGACCTGGTCTCCACCCTCCACACCAAGCGCCGTGAGCAGATGGCTGAGGTCTGGGGCGGTTCCGAAGAAACCACCACCGGGGTCATCCGCCTGAGGTCGATGGCTGCCAACAACGTGCTGGGCTACCCGATGATCGCGGTGAACGATGCCAACACCAAGCACCTGTTCGACAACCGCTACGGCACCGGCCAGAGCACCCTGGACGGAATTATTCGCGCCACCAACGTCCTGTTCGCAGGGAAGAATGTGGTCGTGTGCGGGTACGGCTGGTGCGGACGAGGCTTCGCCATGCGCGCCGCAGGCGCCGGGGCGCACGTCATCATTGTCGAGGTCAAGCCCCTGAGGGCGCTGGAGGCGCTGATGGACGGCTATCAGGTGATGACTATCGCGCGGGCAGCAAGAGTCGGCGACATCTTCTGCACCCTCACCGGCGACTGCAGCGTAATCCGCGGCGAACATTTCAAAGTAATGAAGGACGGCGCCATCGTCTGCAACGCCGGCCACTTCGACGTCGAAATTCAAAAGGACGCCCTCGACCAACTTAGCAAGTCCAGCCGCGAAATGCGCCCGCTGGTGAAACAGCACACCCTCGCCAACGGCCGCCGCATCACACTCCTTGCAGAGGGCCGGCTGGTCAACTTGGCCATGGCAGAGGGGCATCCGCCTTCCGTGATGGACATGAGTTTTGCCAACCAGTCACTCGCCGCGGAGCACATAGTGAAGAACCACCGGCGCCTGGAGAACAAGGTTCACCCCGTGCCGGCAGAAATCGACGAGAAGATAGCCGCCCTCAAGCTCAAGACCATGGGCGTCAAGATCGACAAACTCACTAAGGAGCAGGAAGAATACCTCGCCTCCTGGCAGTTAGGGACCTGAACTTCGTCTGGCGTGCGGTGACACAGATGGCCGGAGACGGGGACCTTGGCATGAGCAGTATCTTCCTCGACTAAAACCACCGGGAAGGCGTTCTCTCGACCAGAACTCCGCTCCTCGGCTTGCTTGAGCCGGCGGGGTAGCATATAATCCTAAGTCAAGATCGGGCTGACCGACACGAGGTGCAGAATGCGTTTCACCAAGTACGGAATACGCGAACTGGTGGTCTTCGGCGGCGGTGTAGGCCTGCTGATGGTCGCAGTATTGGTATTGTCGATTACGTTTCTGCCGCGCCTGGAGCTGGCGCTGCTGGTGGCGCTCCCGGTTATACTATTGTTTGCGCTGGTGGTGTCGTTCTTCCGCGACCCACAGCGGACGCCCCCCAGGGGCGAGCACAGGCTGGTAGCGCCCGCTGACGGTGTGGTGTACGACATCGCCGACGTGGAAGAGCCGGAGTTCCTGGCCGAGAAAGCCCTGCGCATCGGCATATTCCTCTCCATCTTCGACTGCCACATTAACCGAGCACCCTGCTCAGGCAGAGTCGAAAAAATAGCCTACAACAAGGGCAGGTTCTACAGCGCCTGGACAAAGCCACAGCAATGTTCCAGGGAAAACGAGTCGAACCTCATAGGCATCTCGGACGCTGCCGGCACAGGAACGAGAATCGTGGTCAAGCAGATAGCCGGTCAGATCGCGCGGCGGATTGTGTGCGACTTGAAGGAAAATGACACCGTCGAGCGCGGACAGCAGTTCGGCATGATCAAGTTCGGCTCACGAACCGAACTTTTCGTCCCCAAATCCGCCAACTTCGAGATAAAGGTAAAACTCGGCGCCCCCCTGAAGGCCGGCAAAACCGTGATGGGGAATCTCGAATGAAAGTCAAAATCGGCGTGCTCCCCTCCATGGTCACCCTCGGCAACCTGATCTGCGGTTTCGCCGCAATAGGGGTCGCCACCTATGGGCTTCTCTACCCCGACAAAATGCCCCAACTGTTGAAGGGAAGGGACTCCTTCGCCATTGCAGGCGGCCTGGTGCTACTCGCGATGGTGTTCGACGCACTCGACGGCAAACTGGCCAGAGCGACCAACCTTACCACTGAGTTCGGAGCGCAGCTCGATTCGCTCTGCGACATGGTCAGTTTCGGCATCGCACCCGCCTATATTGTCTTCCTCACCGCAATACACTACAAATTATTCGGACACGACAGATACGCCTGGGTCTGCGCCGTGCTGTACGTGCTCTGCACTGCACTGCGCCTGGCGCGCTTCAACGTCGAAAGCCAACCGGACAAGAGCTCGCACCGATACTTCCGCGGACTCCCCTCGCCCGGCGCCGCAGGCGTCGTCGTCAGCCTCGCCATCTTGGCCGGAAGTTCCCCGGCAAAACCCTCCTGGCCGGTGGACATCATGCCCTTTGCCTCCGTAATACTCGGGGCTCTAATGATCTCACGAATCCGATACATCCACCTGCCCAATCTGTTCTTCCGCGGCCGAAAGCCCCTTACCTACCTCGTCGTCCTGGTCTTCGCAATCTGCACCCTCATCGCCCTCGCCCAGCACGCAGAATACATCGTGCTTGCCGGCTTCAGCGCATACGCCCTTAGCGGACCCTGCGCGCTTCCGTGGACACTGGCACGGAAGAAACAGGCAGCAGACCTCGCCCAGGACCAGCCGCCCTCATCCACTGAGGAATCGCCCGAATCATCCATCTTCTGAGCTGACGTGCCGGCCCCTTCTGTCCCTGAATGCCTCGGCTTCCGCGCAAACCATCTTTGACCGAACCCGGCCGGCCAATATAATGAGATTTGGACCCGGCTCCCGCGTAGGAGAAGCTGCCTTGCCGGAAACCACACCGCAGCAGTCGCCCAGGCGCCAGCATATCCGCCCGGCGCCACTCGCCGCCCTGACCTGCGGCAGCTTGGTGTGCCTGCTCACCATAAGCCTGCAAACTATCTGTTCCGCCGGCACAGCCGCCTCAGCCATAAAGACCGCAGTCGGGCCAAACCCCCTCCCCCGCTTCCCGCCGGTCACTGCCGCACGCAGGGATACCGAAACCGACCTCGGACTCTCCCCGCCGGGGCAGGATGCCGGTGAAGCCCTCGCAGGCGCAATACAGGCAGAAAAACTGGCGGCCCGGCACCAGTGGCTCAAGGCGGCCGCAAAGTTCCAGGACCTGCTCGACCATTCCGGCGACGCCCTCCTGCCGGTCGGGCCCGACGCCTATGCACCCACCTGGCGCTACTGCATGGCCCGCCTCCTGGCACCCGGCCACCAGCAGACCCTGGCCGCATATCGGGCGCTCTACGGCGCCTCAGCGCGGAACATGTTGAAAGCTGCTCGACCAGCACGCGCCGCCGGGCCGCTGCGGGAAGTCGTCCGCCGATACGGCGCCACCCAGGCCGGGCTGGAGGCGCTCGACCTGCTCGCGACCACGCAGCTCCAGCGTGGCCGGGCCGCCGCCGCCGCACATACGCTCTCCATCCGCCTGGCGCTGCTGCCCACCACGCAAGAACCCACACCCACGTCACTTGCGAAACTGGCTCTTGCCCTCGCCCGCGCCGGCTGGCACCGCAAACTCTCCAGACTCTCTGACGCCGTCCGCAAACATTACCCGAAAGCAAAAATCCAAGCCGCGGGCAGAACCGTCAAACTATCCGAATTCGTGCACCGACTCGTCGATGCGGTGCCGCCGCCCGACCGCCCGGTACCCGCCGCGGCCCGGCCAGCTGTCCGACCGGGCACTTTGCTCTGGCAAATGCCGCTGGATAGCACCCCGGCCCAGGCAGACGCCCGCCAAAGGCGGACCCGAAAACTTCCCCTTCAACTCCCAATCCTCGCCCCCGTGGCGCGTGCCGGCGTGCTATACTGCCAGACCACGCGAGACCTCAAGGCCATCCATGCCCTCAGCGGGCGCGTTCTGTGGCGCGCAGCAATCCGGCTGGGCAGCGTCCCTGCCCCCATCGTAGTCCGTCGCGCACCGGCCCGCTCCGTGCGCGGCAGTGGCACTATCTCACCAGTCGTCGCCCGCAATAATGTCATCGTCTCATTTTCCGCCAACTTGGGAGTGAACACCCCTGACGGGCGCCCTCGGAGCCTCCTCTTCGGCCGGATGGATGCTTTCCCCATTGACCGCGCGGGGCCGGCCGTTACCACAGCCTGGTCGGTCAGTACCCGCGATGAGCACAAACCGCAGGACAGTGATCAATGGCTCACGTCGCTTCGCTTCGTGTGCAGTCCGGCCGCGGTCGGCGGGGTCGTCTGCGTCGGAGCAAGGTATTCGCAAAGCGGGAGCGATACGTTCCTCATCGGGTACGACGCTGCTGACGGGCGGAAGCTCTGGCGGACAAAGGTGGCCGCCGGCGCCTGGGACGCTCGCCGCCTGGTCCAGAACGAACTCCCCAATGGCTCGCCACCGGCAGCGCGAAGCAGCATCGCCTACTACTGTTCCGACCTCGGCACGGTGGCCGCGGTGGACGCCGCGGATGGCTCCCTGATTTGGGTGACAGCATATGAACGCGAACGCAATCTTCTTTGCAGGGTTCAGGCCATCGGCGGGGAGAACAGCGTTGTTATCCCGCCGCCGAACAGGCCCCTTCTCGCTGGCGCGCCAGATGAAGCCGGCGAAACAGTGTTCGTCCTGCCCAGGGATTCGGACCATCTCTACGCATTGAACGCCGCCACTGGCGCGGTGAAATGGCGGCGGCGGCGCACTGACGGCGGCGCGTCATACCTGTATCTGCTTGCCGCAGACCAACACCGCGTGATCCTGTCCGGTTCGGCTGTGGTGTGCCTCGACGCCGAGGACGGCTCTACGCTCTGGCGGTCGGTCTTGCTTGATTCGTTTCCCGCCGGGCGCGGCGTGGTGGCGCGGGACTTCGTAATGTGCCCCATCGAGGGCAGCATAGCAATGATCGACATCCAGGCCGAGGGACGCCTGGCCCAACCGGTCAGCTGGCGCAAGTGGCGGCGCGCCGATGTCGGCTCAGGCAATCTCACCCTGCTGGACGAGCGCCTCGTCGTCACCCGCAACGATTGCATCAGCGTGTTCGCCTCGCAGGACGCCGAACAGGTTCTGCGTGGGCGCATCGCGCGTGAGCCGGAGGATCCGACCCACCACCTGGAACTCGCCGCATTGTACTCCGGCACCGGACAACTGCGGAAAGCAATCACCACATACCAGGCTGCTCTGGCCTGTCCTGATGTGCCGCAAAGACCGGACCTGGTGCGCCAACTGCTGGCAGAGGCGTACCGGCAGCATGCACGCAAACTGGAGCAGGCAGGAGCCTGGGCGAAGGCGGCTGAAGCACTTGGCGAAGCACTGGCCCTGGAAAAGAAAGGGAAACGCCCCGCGGCGCTCACAGCGGTCCGCAGGGCCGTCGCGCTCGAAAAAACAGGCAACCTTATCCCAGCGATGGACACGCTGCAATATGTCCTGACAAAGCACGGCGACCAACACGTCCGGGTGCCGAACGGCCTTTTCGACCGCGCGCACGGGCTCACCATCCGGGCCGGTCTGCTGGCCTCGACAAAGATTGCGGACCTCATTCGCAGACACGGTCGAGAAATATATTCGCATTACGAAAAACAGGCACAAGCCGCGCTGATGGACGCACGGGACAAGAAAACAGCGTTCGGAACACTCTCGCGGTTCTATCCGAACAGCAAGACCGCCGCCAGGCTGAGACTGGAGCGCGCTGCCACGGCGTTGAAGGAACGGCGGCCGGCCGCCGCGTCGGGAGAACTGTTGACCATAACGCGCCTGTGTCCAGGATACAGGGTCGAAGAAGCGGGGGCACTCCGCAAGAGCCTGTCCGAACTGCGGCCGGCCCCACAGCGGCGGCCCGACAAGGCCGCGCGGTTGCTCTCTACCGGTTGGCGGAAACCGCTGCCGAAGCGTGGCGAGGGGAGGCGCCTGGCGGACCGCGGCGCCACAAGAGCAGACCAGTGCGCCAGTGGATACCTGCTGGTCGCTGCGGGAAAGTCACTCGAAGCGTATGGCATGAGTGACGGCCAGAAGGCCTGGGAGACGGGCGTGGGCTGGCTGGGGGTGCGCTTCCAGGACGCCGGACTGGCGCCCGCAGGAATGCCCAGACCGGTGGTGGAGTTTCAGGAGGTGATCCCAGGCCAGCCGGCGGACCTGGCCGGAGCAAGGGACGGCGACCTGCTGCTGTCGTTCGACGGCTGTCGCGTCCGCAGAAAATACGACCTCCTTCAACTCTGCACAACCACCCCGCCGGGCAAGGAAATCGAACTGGTGATGCTGCGGAACGGCCGCACCCTCGCGCTCCGGCCGGTTATTGGCGACCGTGCGGCCGTGGCGGACGGGAACCTTCGGCTTCAGCTTCAGCGTCCACGCCCGAACGAGTTCATTCGCGGCGTCGGCGTTAATGGCGAATCGATTATTGCGGAGGTGGACCGGTGCCTCCTGTGGGTTGACAAGCGAACCGGTCGGAGGCTCCATCGTGAGGTTATAGCGCCGCTGCCGATCGGCAGCGCCCTCTTTGCTATCCGCCCCGGAGTTGGGTTTATAAGAGGCCCTTTGCCAGTTATGGGTTGCGGTGTGATTGTCGCCCCTGCGCCGGGAGGCAAGTTGATATGTTTCGACCTGGAGCCGAAGGCCGGGGGCCGCCGCTGGAGCGTCGAGCTTGCAGACTCGACCATTCTGGATCTCTGCCTGTGGGATGGGAAGGTGGGGGTCCTTGCCGGCCGATCGGAGATGCCCACCGGTTCGGAGGTGAGCTTGATAATGTTCGATTCATTCTCCGGGTTTGAACTCTTCCGCGTCCGAGTCCCGGTTGCCATCGGCCCCGGCCTGCACCGACTGGTACCGGCGGGGGACAGGCTGGTCGTGGCGATGGGGAGCCGACTACTTTGCTACAACGCTGGCACGGGCGAGCGGGTCTGGAAGACCGACGTGGGGCGCATGGGCCCGCAGGTGGAGTTCCAGAACAGCGGGGTGGTCGCGGTGGTCGAGCGGAGCGAGATTGTCGCTGTCGATCCAGCGACAGGGC
>JAUWIN010000084.1 GCA_030605345.1 Candidatus Brocadiia bacterium | reverse complement strand
TGGATATGTTGAGCACCGCGTCAAGCACGGCGTATGCACCGAAGAAGGGGTCAAGTGCGCCCGGCCCGAACCTCCCGTAGAGGTAAATGTCCTTGACGAAATCAAGCAGGTAGTACACCAGCGTGGTGGAGAGGAGTAACGCGGTGGGGTGCACCGTGCGCGCTTGGTTCATCCGTTGCCCCGTTCAGTCCGGTTCCCACAATACCTTCGCACTCGCGCCGGGGCAAGCGCTTATTCTGAATCCGCCAACGACATACGGGAAAACGCAACCGCGCCACCGCCGGAGCCTAGCCCGCGCCGCCGCGGCGGAGTATAATGTCCGGCGGTTCGGCCGTGCTTCAGAGCGTCACGAAGAAGCAACTCACGAACGCCTGAGCTGCGTCACGGAGAGTGCAAAGGAGACGATAATGCCTGTGCCCGCATCGCTGCTGATTGACGACGCGTCGCCCGTCAACTTGATGGTCTGGCATGCTCCCCGGGAAAAGCACGTGAGGGACGTGCCGAACGCGCTGGCGCGCAACCTCGCCGCGCTGTGCGAGCGACACGGCGTCCGGGGCAAGTTCAGCGTGCTGCCGATGCCGGCGGCGCTGGGCCGCATCGATGAAGGGTTGAACGGTGTTTCTGCCGCCCGTCTGCGCGGCTTTCTCGACATCGTCCGGGAGCGGATCGCACCGCGTTTCGACATCACCTGCGAGCTGCTCACCCACTTACTTGCCTACGACCAGCGAATCAAGTGCTTCGTGCACCTGTACGAAGACGAGTGGATCGCACGGGCCAGCGCGGCGGAAATCACGGACTACCTGGTCGTGGCCCTGCGGATCCTCGACAAGGTCGGTTTGCGATCGAACGGCGTCACGTCTCCCTGGGGCACGGGCGGCAGCAACCCGAAGGCATACGCCCAGGGCATCGCCCAGGCCTTCTGGCGGGTGCATCGGCGAAAGACTTCGTGGTACTTGCGCGACGTGACCGATGACCGCCCCGCCTGGCCGTGGGTGGCTTGGAAGGACTCCCAAAGGGGGCTGAAGACCGTTAGCGTGCCGGCCAATGTGACAGATGTTTTCTGGCCGGTGCAATACGGCCGGAGCATACGCGCCGCCCGCGCCAGGGCGAGGGCAGCGGTGGACGAACTGCTTTCACGTGACGGCCGCAACGGGAGAATCCGGCGGCTGTTCGACGAAGGATTGCCGCTCACCATCCTGACCCACTGGCAGTGCCTGTTCGCCAACAACCGAATGGCGGGACTGTGGGGGCTGGAGCTTCTCCTGGAGCGGATGAGCCAGCACCTGGGGTCCCGTCTGCGCTGGATGCGATGCAGCGAACTGGCGCGCCTCACTCGCCCTCGCCCCACAAGCACTCTATGAACACTGCCAAGTCCTCCCGCACGAGCGGCCCGTTCGGCTGCTGCTCCATTCGCGGGCACGTTTCGGGAAGGACACAACGCGAACATCGTTTCAGTTCTTCCCGCGCGGCGTGTTCGGGGCGTGTTTTCATTTGAAGGTTCTTGCGTCCTCGTGCAAGATTTTGTGCATCTTGCAGATTATGTACGCACGAAAGGCCAAAACGTTCCAATCCAGCGGAGCCTTGAGCACAGTGGCCCTCAGCCAGCGCCGCACTCGCCACGGAACGAGGTGCTTGGGTCGGAGTTTAGAGGGCTCCTTGTCGAGCGCTTTTGTTGGCTCATCGGCCACTTTAACATTGCCGAGAATCAGACCAATGAGTTTATCCGACAGAAGTGTTCTGGCGTGGGGAGTGTCTAGTTCGTGAGACAACTCGGCGACCATTTGTTGAGTTCTTCTTACGCCGTAGGCGTGCCCAATAGCATTGTATCTGGCGAACCCGATGGGTGGGCTGGCAGACCGCACGAGCTGGACAAACAGTATCTTATTTGTACGCATCGCGTCTGGCAGCTGTCGCACCTGTTTGACGATTCTGCGCGATACGAGAGGGTTGATCGGGTCGAGGTGCCCGCCTTCCTTGAGCAGGGCGAGGGCGTTGCGGACGGCCCGTTCGCATGTGGTCTGGGCAACCGTGCACTTGGGTGATCTGCGTCCGGTCGTGCGGCAGCCCCCCCTGGTTGCCCAGGGCGGTTATCCAGCGGCGCTTTCTCCGCAGTCTTCGGTTCGCTCTTCTTGCGAGACGGAGCAGAGCTGGCGCGAAGCCTGGAGGGTAGATTTCAAAAGTGAAATGCCTGCGGATGTGGTCGGCGTAGTGGAGCTTGTAGCCGTAGGCCGCCCCCCCAAAGTCGTACTCGACCATACCCCTATCGAAGCAGTCTTTGAGGACGTATCCAATGAGAGCATCGCCGGGCCCGAGCTTCCGGTAGTCGTCATCGAAGTCGGACAGCATTCCGATGACGCCCCTCTCTTCGTGAAGGCAGAACATCATAGCCAGGGAGTTGCCGTCCACTTCGAGCGACCATACGACAAGCTTGGACTTGCGCGACAGCTTGTCCGAAAGGTGGGAGTAGAACTGACGAGTGACAGCCGTCGCTCCCATGTCGCAGCCTTCTCGTCCTTTCCAACTCCTCGATGATACATCGAAGAGCTTGGGGAGGTAGGCGATTAGTTCATCATGGTCTGTAATCCGGCGAAGCAGAACCGAATGACCGAGAGCGTCTATCTTGCGCCACGCTCGCCGGATGTGCCGCCTCCGGGATTGTGACAAGGCTGCGAGGTACTTGTCCCATGAACCTTGGATTCGGAGAGCGGGCGAGGCTCGATGCGGCGCGACGTCGAAGGTGATTCCTCGTTCCCGGAGAGATGCTGGAAACAGGCGGGCTGTCACTGATTGTTCACTCACGGCATCAAGACAGCAGTAGGTCCATCTGTCGGAGGCGGACATCATTCCGTCCAAGGCCGCGGCGATAGCGGCTGGATCCTCCCCTCTAAGGATGAATTCGCACCGCGGGCCGATGGCGCTGAACATAAACTGGAGACAACGCAATCTGAGTGGCCCAACTGCCCGTTCAGAGATGCAGAGCGGCGCGACCGCCATCCAGCGTTCGCCTTCGGAGGCAACAATCACAGACAGTTCCTTGTCGGTGCCAAAGGCGTCCCACCAGGCACGGAACCACTCATGTGTCAGGTATGTGTGTCTGGTCACGCCGTTTTCGACGAGTTCATTCCAGTGGGCTTCCGAGGCAAGGAAGTCACTGGTCGACCTGATGCAGTGCCATTCCATACCGTGTCCTCTTGTGCTCTTGGCCGAACTCCGCCAGGGTTGCGCCGTTCCTGCAGCCGAGAGAGCCAGCCACAATTATCATTTTCTCAATGACGCCCAGGAAGGCGTCGACTTCAGCTTCAGTCTTGGAGTATTGAGTATTGGGAATCAATTCGGAAGAGTGAAACATCATGTTGAGGAACCCGGTCCCCCTGTTGAGGAGCCATTGACCTGCGAGACGCGCCTCCTCGAGCGGGACGTGGGGGAACGGGCGGAACCATCGTTTCCTTATGCCGCACAGTTTGCCCAGTGCTCTTACGGCTAGGTTCTCCGGGCGCTGCACTTTCAGCCAGTTTACCATACACCTCGGCATCGCACGAGTATAGCCAACGGAGACGGGCACTTCTATGACCCCGCCGTGCCCGGGTGTAGAGGGGTCATCGTCTGAGAGTTCGTAGGAGCCAAGTGGTGCCCGGCGAAAGTCCGGCCCAGCCTCGTCGGCCGCCTGACCATGACACCAGTTTATCATCGGCGGCACCGAACTATCCACACTGTATCCAAATTCCTTTAATAGTCTCACCCCGTACCCGTCGAGCCCATACCTGCCCGCACGGTGGCTCCGCGGCTCAAAGCCAAATGCTTTGGCCAGTTGTCCGTGAAGTGTCTCGAATTTGCCGCGCTGTACCTCTTCAGGGTAGCGGTACAGGTACGCATGAGATTGCCGTGCCTCACCTGATATCTTGAAATACGGAGGGGTGTTCCACGGGTGGAGATGCGATCCAATCTCGCATTTGCCCTCCGAACGAATTGCAGCCAGGATTTCTGTTGCTTCTAGGTCGCGTGCCACCGCGTACGACACGAAATACGTCGGCCGGACGCCATGTCGGTCGAAGATTTCCTGCAGTCGGGGTAACTCTCGAACATTCTCAGTCGTGAGCGTCGGTTTACAGGCCCATTCGTCGTCCGGCTCCGTGTCGATAGTGACGAGAAGCTTAGGACAGGAGGCCCCTTTCAACTCGCTGCGGTCGGTGTTATGTGTTGGCCGCATGATCCTACTCCGTCATAAAAAGCGTCTTCGGCAGCATATATCCGGCGGCCTGGGGGTGTTGTTGTCAGGGCACGGGCGCCTTGACAGGGTTTCGATCTGCGTTTGGCCGTATTGATTTTCTTTGCCGTTTCTGGGGCATATAAGGATCATTTTCGACACGGGTGTTGTCTCCTATCACTCATGAAACCGCTACCAGGACCTCATACGCAAACCAGCAACCAAAGGTCAGCGCAGCGACGATGCCGAGTTCTTTTTTTGTCACAAGCCGGTGTTCAGCCAGCCCGGAGCCCGCAGTTACGGGCGGATAGAGGAAATACTCGCCACCGCGCTCCGTCCCGCTGTGCTCTGCGGGCGTAGTCGCGGCTCGTTCACGCTGCTCGATTATTCGCATGGCTGAAATCATCGCCACAGGAACAAGTACGTAGATGCGGTATGACAGCGACTCAACGGCAGACCCGACAATAGTGCCGGCCATCAGCCCGGTCAAGCCGAGAGCGAACATTCTGGTCGTTGGATGTATGGCGTTCTTTGCCACGGAATATGCGTCTCTGAACGCGAAGAAGAGCAACCCGACGAGAACAAAAACCCCTGGGACCCCGAGCTCGTAGAGGTTGTTCATGTAGCTGCTATGTGCGGACCGAGAACGCCACATGCCTGCTGTGATCAGGCCGTATCCTCTCCCGATGACGAAGTTGAACGGGGTCGCGTGAACCGCGCTGAGAGAGTGCGACCAGATCGTAATCCGCGCCATCGCTGATTCGTCCTGCTGATAATGCAGTACCGTCCCCAGGCGCCCGCTTGCTGCAAAGGCACCGAAAGCACCGAGAGCGCCGAGGACAAGCATTGCGTATCTGGCTCGTCGTGTTTTTACTCGGACTATGAGCACGGTGTACACGGCAAACATTGCGGCGAGCTGCCCGCCACGCGAGCCTGACTTGATGATCTGCGGTATAATCGTAGCCATCAGTCCCGCGCCGGAAATTTTCAGCAGTAGCCCCCCTCGCAGAAGGAATGCAACCGCCAAGGGTAATGTTGCTGCGATTCCGTGTGCGAAATCATTGCGGTTCGCGAACATACCCACGCTGGCATACTGGCCCTGCGTGCCCACGTTCCAGCCGGCTTTCATCGCGATGCCAAGCAGCAAGAGACACATCACAAATAAAGCTACGCCAAGTTTGCCGCGTGAGTCAATGACGTGGGCAACGAATAAGTAACAAAGGACCACCTTCCCAAAACCCCAGGCAACATCAGGGACGCCAGAGGGGCTTGCCTTGAAAATTGAGAAAACACAGACGCACCAGTATAGGCCCATGAAGAGGTCTTCGGGCGTTCGGAACAGTTTCTTCGAGTGAAGGGTGAGCAGCCACGGCGGCAACAGAGCGAGCATCACGGCAAATACGATACGCCAGCCGTATATCATCGGTACCCACTCTTGCGGCCGCAGATATATGAGGAACAGGAAGATTAGGACGCCGACGTATAGCATCAGAGAGTTCTCAGCCTGTGGTGAACGAGCGAGCTGGCGGGAGCCGCCGGGGTGCGAAGCAGGCCGCCTGCTCTGTCGTCCGGTCCTATCCGCCGCTGGAGTACTGCGCCGCGTAATGGTCGGATAGAACCACCTGCCCCTTGTTGAGCAGGAAGCCCATGACCGAAGCATTTGCGTTGTTTAGCATCTGCACCGCTTGGCGGATTTTCTTCCGGCTGGTTTTTGCGGCCTCCACGACCAATATAACCCCGTCGGCACAGGGGGCTACGCGAACGGTATCCACCACGGGCAGCACGGGCGAGGTGTCCACCACGACACAGTCGTATCTTTCCTTCAATTCGGCAAACAGTTCGCGGCAGCGTTCTGTACCGAACAGCTCGCTGGGGTTGGGTGGAATTTCCCCGCACAGAACGGCCGACAGGCCGGGCACAGGGGTCTCAACCACGACGGTTTCGACCGGCGCGTCGGAGGTTAAAAGGTCGCCGAATCCCTGCCGCACTTTCATCCCCAGCAGGGTGTGCATTTTCGGGTGGCGCATGTCGGCGTCCACCACTATTACGCGCTTCTTAGTATCGTGGGCGAGGACCGCAGCGAGATTGAGAGCGGCCGTGGTCTTGCCCTCAGCCCCGTCGGAACTGGTGAACATTATTACCTTGTTGGTAATCTCGGGAAGCATGTTCTCGATAACGAGGCGAATCCGTTTGAAGTTCTCGGTCAGCCCAGAACGCGGACGGTGGAACGACACAATGTGCTCGTCCACTTTCTCAGCGGGGGGCGGCGGCGTGATGCGGCGTGAAGGGACACCGCTCTGCGGGGTGGTGTCCTTCTCACCCACGCGCCCTTTACCTCGGTGCTCGGCTTCGGCCTTTTTTTGCATGGCCTCTTCAATTTTGGACATGGCAACTACAGGCCTTTCACTATGAGTAACATCGCGGCGGTAATCACGACCGCGGCGCCCGCAACGGCGGCGGCCCAAATGATACGACCCCTCCGGGCGGAGACCGCCCGCTTGCTCTTGTCCGCGGCGGCCGGCTTCGCCGGCTCTGGTTCCGGTGGCGCGCTCGGCCCCGCCGCGTACTCAGGCTCCCGGAGGCCGGCGCGGCCGTCGTCTGCCCGAATTTCGTCAAGCGCCCGCCTGGCCATCTCGGTGGTGAAGGATTTCTTTTCTTCGACATAGCCGGCCAGCATGATATTGTTGCAGGCAATGTTGATCAGCCGGGGTATGCCGCGTGAGAATTCTTGTATCGCGTCACAGGCCCCAGGGGTAAAGTTCACGGAGCCATTGGAACCGGCCACGCTGAGGCGGTGTTCTATATAGGCTTTAGTTTCTTGGCGGCTCAGCGGCGCCAGGTGGCAGCGTATCGCAATGCGCTGACTGAGCTGCACCAGCTCGGGGCTGCCGAGCTTCTTCCGGAGTTCCGGCTGGCCGACCAGAATAATTTGAACCAGTTTGCTTTTGTCCCTCTCGAAGTTCGACAGCATTCTCAGCTCCTCGAGCGTGTTCACATGCAGGTTCTGGGCCTCGTCGAAGATGAGCACGACGGGGTGGCTGAGAGCTTCCTGGGACCTGACGAACTCGTGGAACTTGCTGAGAAGCCGCTCCTTGGAGTAGTGCAGCCTGAACGGGACCACCCCGAGCTGATCGAGTGCCGTCCGCAGCATCTGCCTGAACGTGCCGCGCGGGTTGACCACGTAGGCGGCTTTTATATCGCGGTCGAGGTTGCGGAGGAGTGATCGAAGGATCGTGGTCTTGCCGGAGCCTATCTCACCGCTGCCCTGGACGAATCCTTCCCTGCGCTCGATCCCGTATTTGAGGTAGGCGCGGGCCTTCTGGTGGCTGTTGCTGAGGTAGAGGAAGTCCGGGTCTGGAGTGAGCCCGAAGGGTTTTTCGGAGAGTCCGTAAAAAGTTTCGTACATGGCGGACGTCCCTGCGTTCCTGGGTGGCTCCGTTTGGACGACGCGCCCGGCTCACACTATGCCAGGTCCTTGCACAGGTCCTTTATCTGGCTCCACAGGGCTTCTGCCAACTCGGTGACTGGGTGGACGAACAGCACGGCCAACACAACGGCGGCAACTACCGTCACTCCAATCACCGTAGTGAGCGTATATTTGAGCAGCCGTCTTCTCCGCTCGCCCGAGGTCTCGATGTAAGGGATCACGCCGAGTGATGGGAGTTTGAGGAATTCGCGCGCGGCTTCGACATCGGTGAAGCTTTGGTCGAGGAATTCGCAGCCTGCGATTGCCCCAACCCCGGCGGCGAACGAAGCAAATATCCCCATAAGCGCCAGCTTGATGATGTGTTTGATGTTCTTCTCGTGCGGCTCGCGAACGGGCGATACAACACTGAAGGAGACCAGGCCTTCCATCCTGATATTGAACTCTCTGTCGATCCGCTTGAAGTTTTCGCGGGCACTGGCGTAGCGGTCGCTGGCGACGTCTCTCTCCCGCACCAGGCGTCCGAGTTCCTTCTGCAACCGGGGTAACTCGTGCACCTCCTCTTCGAGGCGGCCCCTTCGAATCCCCAGGCTGCGGCGGGTTTCTTCCTGGTATTCCAGCTCGGCTTCGAGTTCGAGCTTTTCTTCCTCCCGCCGCTCCCGCAGCTTATTCGTGCTCAGGGTGACCTCGTCCTCTGCTGCTTCCTGCTGAGCCAGGGCCAATTCTTCCTCAGTCGCCTGGATCTGCTGCTGAAGGGTCTTTACCGCAGGGTGGAGGCGGGTAAAGCTCTTCAATTTCATTGCCAGTTCATTCCTCAGCCAGGCCAGCCGCTCCTTGTATACCGTCACCTCCGGGCTGTGCCCCTTCTTTACCTCGTCGACGATTTGTTTGGGCATGTCCTCGAGCTGCTTTCTATAGCGCGCGAGTTTGCTCTGCATCGCCATTATTCTCCTGTCGATTGCTCCCAGGTCCTGGATTGTAATTCTGAGTTCTTCCCGCCTCCCGCCCTTCCCCGCGGCGAGGACGCCGGGGTGGTCTTCGCGGAAACTCACCAGTTCGTTTTCCGCTCCCTCGAGTGCTGCTTCGGCGCGGGTAAGTTCGGTCTGGGCCATCCTTCTGGCGCGGCCAGCGTCGTTGCGCTCCTGCGCCAGGGCATTTTCGACAAAATGGCGGACGAGGTTGCGCAGCACCACGTAGGCGCGCCGCGGCGTGTCGCCCAGGTACGTGATTCCTATCAGGATTTCGCCCATGGACTCGATTCTAGTATGTTCCCTAATCCTCTTGTAGAGTTCTTCCCTCAGCTCCCCGCGAACGGCGAGGTCGCCTTGAGATTTTCGCTCTAATTCGCTGATGACGTTCGTGTTGGCGAGTGCGTTCATCACGGAGTCGTAGCGGAGCATCTCCTGGTTCACGATGGCCAGGGTGGTTTCGGTCTCGCCCCGCTTGCGTTCCTCGCGTGCTCCGTATATCTGGGCGACTTCGCTCTTGCTGGCCTGGATGACGCAGGAAGACATGTATTTGGGCGGAACAGCCAGGCAGATGACGGTGAACACCAGCACAAGGAGGGTGAAAGGAATAATCCCCCACCATTTGCGGCGGCGGAGGATAATCAGGTACTTGCCGAGGTCAATCTTTTCCCCGGCGCCGGGTGGCGGTGCGGCCGAGCTCATTACAGTGTCCTCAGCATTAGTCTTACTCCCCCCGCTCTCCTCCCATACGCTCCATGGTCTCTCTGGCAGTTAGCAGGCTCCGGAAGGGGAACAGGAGGTTGTCGATGCAATAGCCGACCTTTGCCAGGAATGTGGGCGGGATGTATATGACG
>JAUWIN010000129.1 GCA_030605345.1 Candidatus Brocadiia bacterium | reverse complement strand
GTCATTCTGGCCGAGGACCTTCCCGAGCCCTTGCCCACCAGATATTGACGTTGTCGCGACGGAAGCCAACCGGCCCGCGCCAAGAAGAGCAGAATCCAGCAGTCTTGGCGTGTAGCGGGGAGAATTGAATGACCGTGAGAACCCGGTGCACTGCTTGACTTTCAGGCCGCGCAGGGGATAATTAGCCGTGTACTTGCTCACTTTGACTCGAGAGGAAGGATATGGGCGTTCAATGCGAGAACCTGGAGCGGAACACGCAGCGTTGCAATTGCACCTCCCCCTGCGACAAGAAGGGGAACTGCTGCGACTGCATCCATTATCATCTGTCCAGGAAGGAACTGCCGGCCTGCTGTTTCCCTGACTACATCGAGAAGACCTATGACCGCAGTTTCAAAAAGTTTATTGAGGTCTGGAGTTAGTTACCATAGTGGAGATGGCGGAGGCCGAAACCCGACACGTGCTGGTAATTAACGCCGGCAGTTCGTCGGTCAAGTTCGTATTGTTTGACATGGGCGGCGAAGAAGTAATCGCAAAGGGGCAGGTTGAGCGGGTCACACTGCCGGGGTGGAAGCTGGATTTCACCGTTCGCGGCAATAAGAAAACGGTCGAAGGTCCGGAGGCGCTGAATCACAAGCAGGCCCTGCAAAAGGTCTTTGAGTGCCTCAGGGCAGACGGCGGACCGTTGCAGAACCCTGGTGCCCTGCTTGCAATCGGACATCGGGTCGTACACGGCGGCGAAAAGTTTTCCTCCCCCGCCCTCATAAATGATGAGGTGAAAAAGAGCGTCCGCGACCTGTTCCTGTTGGCGCCATTACACAACCCGCCGAACTACGAGGGCATCGTGGCTTGCGAGGAGCTCCTCCCCGGCATCCCACAGGTTGCCGTCTTCGACACTGCGTTCCACCAGACCATCTCGAAACGGGCCTTTCTCTACGCGCTCCCCTTCGAGCTGTACGAAAGCGACGGAATCCGCCGGTACGGGTTCCACGGCACGTCGCACCGGTACGTGGCGCAGGAAGCGGCGAGGGTGCTTGGGCGCGAGGGCGATCCCAGTCTGAAGCTTATCACCTGCCACCTCGGAAACGGGTGCAGCATGGCCGCAGTGCGAGGCAAAACGTGCGCCGACACGACCATGGGCTTGACCCCCCTGGAGGGTCTGATGATGGGGACCCGCTCCGGGGACATAGACCCGGCAATCGTTTTCCATCTGATTCGTGAGAAGAACATGGCGCCAGACGAGGTGGACGAACTGCTCAACAAGAAAAGTGGGCTCTTTGGCCTCGCCGGAATCAGCAGCGGCGACATGCGTGACGTCATCGAAGCCGCCGATGCCGGTAACGAACGGGCACAGCATGCCGTCCAGGTCTATACTTATCGCCTGAAGAAATACATCGGCGCTTACGCCGCATCGCTTAACGGACTGGACGCGCTCGTGTTCACTGCCGGGGTAGGCGAGAACTCCGCCCGCATCCGCCACGAGGGGTGCAGGGGGCTGGAGCACCTTGGCATCGTCATCGACCGCCAGCGCAACGAGGCCAACGAACAAATTATCAGCGCAGACCGCTCAAGGGTCACGGTGATGGTCATTCACACCAACGAAGAACTGATGATTGCCAGGGACACGGTGGCGGTTGTTTCAATCAACTGAAAACGGAGAGGACAGTGGCCACGAGGAAAGTTATTGTGACTGGCGGAGCCGGTTTCATCGGCTCCCACATCTGTGACCAGCTAATCGAGCGCGACTTTGCGGTCGCCGTCATCGACGACCTTTCGACCGGTAAGCGCCAGAACCTCCCGCCGGATGCAAGGTTCTATCATACCGACATTCGAGACCAGGCGGTCAGCGAGATTTTTGCTGAGGAAAAGCCCGAATACGTGTTCCACCTTGCAGCCCAGATGGACGTGCGCAAGTCGGTGGCCGACCCAGCCTATGATGCCGAGGTCAACATCGGGGGCACCGTCAACCTTCTTGAGGCCGGCCGCGCCGTCAACCTCAAGAAAATCATCTACGCTTCCACCGGCGGAGCAATATACGGCGAACCGAAACATATCCCCGCCTCTGAAAACATCCCGGTCGAACCGCTTTGTCCCTACGGCATCAGCAAGCATACCGTCGAGCACTACCTCGAACTCTACCGCAAATTATACGGCATGAACTACACCGTGCTCCGGTTCCCAAATGTTTACGGCCCCCGCCAAGACCCGCACGGCGAGGCCGGCGTTGTTGCCATCTTCGCTCGGTTGATGCTCAGCGGCAAGCAGCCGAAGATTTTCGGCGACGGTACCAAGACGCGGGACTATGTGTATGTCGAGGACATCGTAGAGGCGAACATGAGGGCACTGGAGGGCGGCGACGGCGCGGTGCTGAACCTGGGCTGGGGTGAACAGGTTACCGACCAGCAGATTTTTGACGGAGTGCGCGACGCCGTGGGATGCAGTTCCACGCCGGAGTATGCACCGAAACGGCTCGGCGAAGTGGGCCACATCGCGCTGGACGCCTCGCTCGCCAGGAAAGTCCTCGGCTGGGAGCCCAGGATTAGCCTCCACGAAGGCCTGAGGCGCGCCGTCCAGTTCTACCGTAGACTCAGCGCCGGAGAGATTACAAGATAGGTCGTCGCCCGCGGGTCTCGGCGAAGAAAATCTTACGGCAGCTGTGGAGTCGCCTCCATGGTCAGCGCGGCTAATACTGGCGATGGCCGCATTCCGGTCATCATGGTTTCCGGCGCCAACCTGCCGGAGGCCTGGGAGAAAGCCGTTATCGCCACTTGGGAGCGGGGGGCAACTATACGGACTGAATACGACAGAAAGGACAAGGCAGGCAACTTCATCGATCCGCCCAGCCGTGATGCGACGGTCATCGCCGACGTGAACGACCCGTTCGCCGAACCCAGAATCCACAAGAACTTCCCCGGCGGGCCGGAAGAACTGGAAGTCTATCGCCAGGAGGTCGTCAAGGGAATACACGACCACTGGGTCGATCCGACGGACCCAGACAAGTGGCCCTACACCTACCACCAGCGGATGTTTAGCTACAGGGCAACCACCGACGTCAACGCCCCCGATGCGCCGTCGCTGCCGCCGTTCGACCAGATCGAATACGTGGTGGAGAAGTGCGCCGCGACTCATTACACCCGCCGGGCGCAGGCCATCACTTGGATCCCCAACGCCGACCCACAAACCGACGACCCGCCCTGCCTCCAGCGGTTGTGGTTTCGCATACTCAAGGACGACGCTGGCCGGCCCCTGTTGAACCTCAACACACACTGGCGCAGCCGCGACGGATACAAGGCCTGGTTCATGAACGCGTTCGCGCTAACCGACCTCCAGCGCCTCGTCGCACAAAGGATTTCCGAAAAAGTGGGAGAAGAAGTCAAGGTCGGCCGATATCTCGATATCTCAGATTCGTTCCACATCTATGGATCGTATTTCGGTGAGTTCGAACCCGAGTTCGAGAAGATGAAGAGGAACCCCGACTACACCGCTCGCGCCTGGCGCAGTGACCACCCCGCCGTCAGGATGATGTTCGAAGAAGCCCGCCGGAAACTTGCCGATGATCCTGACTATATGCGCTCGAAGTAGCCATCCTGGCTGTTCGTTTTATGAACTACCTCGAGGCCGTGGCCTGGAATCGGTTGCGTCAGCCCGGCCACGGCTCTCTGCGGGGGCTTTCTTGGCCGGTCAGCGCTTCACGTGCGAGTCGCTCTTCTTGGCGAGTTTGCGGAAGGCGTCCGCGGCAGCGCTATCGGATTTCCCGCGC
>JAUWIN010000061.1 GCA_030605345.1 Candidatus Brocadiia bacterium | reverse complement strand
CGCCCCCCCCCCCCCCCCCGCGCGGGGGGGGGCGCGCCGTACGGGGGCGATTCCAACCCTGCCTGCATAAAATGCCTTAGCGGCGCCCTCAATTACATCCTCCACGTCCTCAATACTATATCTCGCATCTACTCGCGTCAAGTGCATAGGCCTGATGTACTAAAGAGCAGGCGAACTGTACCCACAACGACGGGTAGCAGTTATGACAAAAAACTTGCGTTCGAAGCTCTGCCTTGCGGGCCGATGCCCACGGAGGGAAGGCGGGCTTTTTTGGTGGCAGCCGCGTGGCTGCCTGTGTCGGTGGCAGGGTTCGAACCCACGCTGACCATGCACAGTGCCCGGCAGTGAGGCATGAGACCGAAAGGAGGTGAGAAGTGAGTTTGCCTGCGGCGCCAGCACTGGGTCTGTTTCGGGTGTCCGAACCATTGTCGCTGACCAAGGTTACAAAGGAGAAAGTGCGATGAAAAGGCTATTAGTAGTCGCAATGCTCGGTCTGGGGCTGTTGCTTGCCCCTCCGGCCCGGGCGCTGGATGATGCCGGAACGTGCGGCATCACCGTCACGGTCGATGAGATTGTCGAGTGGGACGCCAACGTCACTATCGCTGCTGCCGACTTCTCAGGGCACATCACGGCAGCGGAGGACACGACGGGCATCACAGCTTCGGAGGCCATGACGCTCTACTTCAACGTGGACGTGAACATCGTCCCGTCCGACGCCACAAACAGTGGTGTCCTCACTGGAAGCGGCAGCGATACGCTGACGACAACCTACAAGCTGACCGGTGCGGATATGACGAACCCGGATGCCGACTATATCGCGACCGGCACGTTCATCGGCAAGTCGTATGCCCAGACCCACGGAGCAGGTGACGGCGACGACGTCATCACTGTGAACGTCAAGGCCGTGGCCGACGCAAGCGGCGCCGGGGCATGTCCCGACGCTGACGACTACACGACCACCATCACGCTGACCGCAACGAAGCCAGCGTAGTAACCACAAAGGTCATAAAGGAGGAAATACGATGAAAAGGCTATTAGTGGTCGCAATGCTCGGTCTGGGGCTGCTGCTTGCGGCTCCGGCCTGGGCCCTGGATGATGCCGGAACGTGCAGCATCACGGCCACGGTGGATGAGATTGTCGAGTGGGACGGCAACGTGACTATTGCCGCTGCCGACTTCTCAGGGCACATCACGTCGGCTAAGAACACCGCCGGGGTCACGGCCGCGGAGGCCATGACGCTTTACTTCAACGTGAACGTGAACATCGTCCCGTCCGACAGCACAAACAGTGGTGTCCTCACTGAAGGCGGCGGCGACACGGTGACGACAACCTACAAGCTGACCGGTGCGGATATGACGAACCCGGATGGCGACTATATCGCGACCGGCACGTTCATCGGCAAGTCTTACGCCCAGACCCACGCGGCCGGTGACGGCGACTGCGTCATCACCGTGAACGTCAAGGCGTCAACGGACGATGACTGTCCCGACGCTACAAACTACACGACCACCATCACGCTGACGGCCACGAAGCCAGCGTAGTGACCACAAAGGCCTCGGCCGGAGGGCTTGCCAGCCCTCCGGCCCTTGGCCCAAAAGGAAGCGTCGCACACCGCGGAGGGACGGAGGATGAGAAGGAGCACCGCTTGTATCGCTGCGGCTACTTGTGTTCTTCTGTTTGCAACTGTGGCGAAGGCCCAATCCTTCGTCGAATGGACCCAAGAGCCCTACACCATAACCCTCTCACCGCATTTCACGGCAGTAAATCAGACCCGCACGGGCGCCACGAACCTTGTGCTCCATCACGATGTGGACGTGACGGTCAGCATTTCGGAGCCGGTGGTGGGCGACAACGTCTTATCTTGCACAGAGGCGGGGAGCACAGATACCCTCACGACATCATACAAGCTGAGCGGCACCCGGCTGTCACCGAGCGATAGCAGCTGGGTCTCCGCCGCCAATTTTGTCGGCCGCAACTACACCCTCTCAGCCGCGGCGGGTGAACCGTACGAGTCCACAATTCAGCTCGATGTGCGTGGTGCTGGTGCGACAAATGAGGCCAATGACGAGGGCGAATACACCGCCACAATCACAGTGACCGCAACCGAAATCCAGTGACAGGAGAAGGAGTGTTCCAATGAAACAATCTTTATGGATTGGGGCAGTATTAATGCTCGCTATCGCACGGATGGCGGGGCAGGCCGAGGCCGGGCTGGCCGTCAGCCCGCTGAAACGCGAGCTCAGCGTCGCCCCCGGCAGGGAAGCGGAGTTCTTCATCACCGTTACCTACAACGTTCGCAGTGAAAATGCCCGACCGCAACCGGTGTCCATGTCGCTGTCCGATATCAAGATTACGCAGGATGCCCACATCGAGTTTCCAGAACCCGGCATTGTCAGCCACTCGGCGGCGAAGTGGATTACGTTGTCGGAGTCCGCTTTTGAAATGAAGCCGAGCGAAGTCAGGAAAGTCAAATGCACCGTGCGGGTTCCGTATGGCGAGTTCGGCGAGCGGTCTGCCGTTATTCTCACCACGACCGGCCGGCCGAAGAAGCGCAAGGGCTCACCCATTATGATTCAGTACCGGGTCGCCACAATTGTCTATGTGCACATCAAGGGCAGGACGTTCCCGAAGAGGGCAAAAGTCGAAACCGTAGGCGTGGTCATACCGCAGGAAAAGGAAAGCCGCAAGGACGAGGAGCCTGCCGCCAAGCCCCGTCCGCTGAAGATTACAGCCACAGTGTGGAACGAGGGGGAGGTGAGCTTCGTCGCCAAGGGCAAAGCTCGGATTCGGTCAGTGGATGAGAATCATCGCACCTGGCCGCCGGTCGAACTCAAGGCCGGCACGGAAAGAATCTTTCCAGACGGCAGGCGAGACTATATGGCGGTTGTTCCCCACGACCTGCCCGCGGGCAAATACGAGGTGCGCGTTGCCTATGACTACGGCAACAAGTGGTGCAAGGCGCGCGGCAAGGCAACATTCCAGCTGAAGGAGCCAATCCGGTTGCGCAAAGACACCGCCGAGGGTCCTGCCGGGCCGCCCTTCAAGGTTGAACCGGAAAGGGTCGATGTTTGTCTCCCGCCCGGAGCAATGCGGAGCGTGACCCTCGCCCTGCACAATGTCACCGACAGAGCCATTGCCCTGACTACGAAGGTGAGCGCCGAGACGCCCGGCGAAGGGACTTGGCTGTCCTTGCCATCGACCGTAACCCTGCGCAAGGGGGTCACCGGGAAGACAAGATTGACAGTTCGTGCGCCAGCTAATCTGAAGAAGCTACATAAGTTCTCGCTGACGTTCGCGGCGGCTTCCGGCGAAGAGATGATTGTGCCCATCTCTGTTTCGCCGCAGGAGAAAAGGCACGCTGTGGGGCCGGAAAAATGAAAACACACGTCATCACGCGTGTCGTCATGTGCGCTGTCGTTGGTGTGTTTCTCCTTGCTTCGTCGTCGGCGGGCTCCGAGCAGGCACAAGCAAAAAACGCGCCGACAACGATTTCTAACATGTGGGTCGAGAGCGACCTGCGCGCAGTGCTCAGCGATATCGCACAGCAGGCGGGCATCAACATCGTTGCCAGCCAGGAAGTTCAGGGCGCTGTGACGTTCGAGGCGAAAAGGGTCCCGCTCGAGAAGTGCCTCGGTGCGGTGCTTGCGCCCGGCGGATATGTCTACAAGAAGCTCGACGATTACTATCTCGTCGGTTCGGCCGACCCCGCCAGCCCGTCGTTTTCACTCCTCGCCGAGACCCGGATGCTTGTGCTCAAGCACACGGATGCACATGACGTGCGGACGTTGCTGCCAAAGTGTTTTTCGAGATACGCTCAGACCGCGAGCGACAAGTCCATCATTACGATTACTGCCCCGCGCAACCTGCTGGACCAGGTGGTCAAGGCGATTCGGGATATCGACGTCGCGCCCAAACAGGTCCTCATCGAAGCAGTGGTGACGGAACTGTCGGAGGATGCGGGAAAGGAACTCGGCCTCTCGTGGGAGTGGGAATGGGATACATCCACCCTTGCGCCAAACGCGTCCGCAAGCACAGAGGAAGGCATCAAAGGGCATAGCACGGCCAGCGGAATCGTTGACATGACCCGTTCGAACAGCCATTTTCCCGGCAGCCTGGCGTATGCGACCACGGGCAGCTTCACCCGGCTGCTCAAGCTCAACCTGCAATTGCTGGTATCCGAAGGGCGCGCCAAGATACGCGCCAATCCGCGCATCATGGCCCTCAACGGCACTACCGCCGAGATTCACGTCGGCAAGGAGCAATACTATGCGTTCCTAGTGGACGCGAGCGATCTGGAAGCGGCCGGCATCAATGACGTATCCAATTACACCATCAAGGAGATTACTTCCGGCGTGACGCTCAAGGTGACCCCGCGCATCGGCGACGATGGCCAGATAACCGTCGTGCTCGCCCCCGAAGTCAGCGAGGTCGCCAGCATGTCCAAGCAGGGATTGCCCATCCTCAATAAGAGGACGGCCAAAGCAACCGTTCGCGTCAAGAGTGGCGAGACTATCGTGCTGGGAGGCCTGACGCAAAGCTCGGAACACAACGTGGTCAAGAAGGTCCCTGTCCTTGGTGACATCCCGCTGCTGGGATGGCTCTTCAAGACGGTCGAAAAGGAAACCGCTCGAAAAGAGATTGCAATCCTTATCACACCCAGGTTAGTATTGGACGGGAAGGTTGTACGGGAGGGAACTGGCAATGAGAACGTACTCGAAGAGCGACTCATCGGTATGGCGCAAGACATCAGCGCAAATAATATTGTTGGCATTCGGGCTCGCCTTGCTAACTTGCAGCGCAGGTTGTGCCAGCCAGTCATCCGCTGAGTCTGCCCGTGCCGAGAGCATTCAGGCAATCTATAAGGGCGGAGCAGCGCCCGCAGATGGTTACTGGATTTCTAAACCGATGCTCCTCATCCTCTACGAAGCAGCTGAACGCGGGGCCGCGAACACGACAAAAAGCAAAGGCCGCGTCCCACCCTTACCTGCCGACACACAAGAAAACACTACCCGCGAGACCCCACAACCCGAGAGCCCGGCGAAACTACCCAAACCCTGAGCTATCGCGGGAGAGCAGACGCGGAAGTTGCGCTAGTTACACTGCAGAAGGTTGCGGAACAGCGAGAAACCCACTGAACTACCAGTGAGCAGTCTCAGAAGTTTTACTTCGCTTTGGCGGTGAAAGACCAGTCAATTATAGCCGAGGCACGAGACAAAAAAGGGGACGGCCTGACGGCTCGTGCTTCGTGGTGGCACGCCGGGAGGGACTCGAACCCCCGCCCCTCGGATTAGAAATCCGATGCTCTGTCCGACTGAGCTACCGGCGCATCCATGAGCAACCTATACCTAATTATCCGTGTAACCTGTGGCGCTGTCAACGATTACTCTCAAGCCGATGCCAACACATACTAGGCGACGCGAGTCGCACCTTCCGGAAAAGTGCGCCAAAAACAGGGGCAAAATAGGGGTTTTCGTGGCCAAAAATTGGCTGTTCCGGAGTAGTTTGATTACTGTTTGTTAGTCGTACTTTAGTCTAAAGCAATGTTCTCTATCGCCGTAGTTCCCTGCCCAACTACGCCCGCCGATGCTAATTTCGTCCACACATCTACGCCTCAAAAAGCTGTTCACAGTTTACAAAAGCCAATTCCGTAAAGAAAGGACTTGTCGATGAAAGGAACAGGCTGGTTCATTCTCATCACGATGATTCTGCTCCTCGCCATCCAAAACCCTGGCGCATCTTTCCTGTGTCTGGGTGTCTTCGTGCTCTGGGCCATTTTCCGTTACAGGAGAACAGGACGCTTCCCGAATATCATAGGGATGATCGAGCGTTTGTTTGTCGATACGCATAATTGCAACGACCAATACGGATGACTCCACGGAATTCGGCAGCTACATGGGCCTGGTGATGTCAGTTACACTCGGCCCTGCTCCCTTTCTTGTACAGGCCACCCACGCTTTTTTTAGGTCTCGCACACGTGGAGTAGCCACATCTCCCGGAGGAAAAGCTGGTTATATATGAACTGGCGGAAGTGAGTAATTGCCCCAATCCAAACGACCGAAACGTGCATCGGCTCGGCAGGCAATGGGGCCCGGTCGCATTGCCCCACGAGATGTTCTGCCAGTACGAGCTGTCGGCGACGAGCTGAAAATGCCCCGGGCGGAGGCCACAGTGCGGAGGAGATCGTTCGGTTGTTGGCCTCCCCCGCCGGATAGCGAGCCAATCAGCGGGAGGTCAGGGCGGCGTATGCTTGTTCGAAGTTGAAGGCCGGCTCCCAGCCCAAGACACGCCTCGCCTTCGAGATGTCGTACGACGCGGTTGGTCCCTGCCCCCTAAATCCCTTGTCCAGAAGCCAGTCGTAGGCATCGGGCCAGCATCGCCGGACCAGGCGCTTGAAGTCGCCGCCAGCCTGGCGACACATCTCGGCCGTATAGGGCAGGCGGTTGGCGGTATTGAACGCTTCGAACGGCCCCACCCGGCGGCCGGGCTGTTGCTGGCCACACATGACGCGAACGGCCGCTACGTGGGCGGAGGCGACATCGCCGACCACGCTGAACGCCCCGGTCATGGCCAGGCACGTTTCGAGTTCGCCTGTCGGCATAAACGCCGGCGGGCGCAACGCGAAGGTGCGGATGGTCCCCGCGTCGGCGTACATACGGGCAATCGTCTCCTGCGTGTGCTTGGTGTAACTGTAGATGTCGGTCAGCGGGAACGCGGTATCCTCGCCCACGGGCCATGCGTCCATCGGAATACGGCCGTAGCCTATCGCGGCGATGCTGCTGGTCAGCACGATGCGGCCGACGCCCAGCTCGGCCGCCAGCGCGTACAGCGTCCACGTGCCTTTGACATTGGCGTCAAGGTACTCGTCGTCCGTGTAGGTCTTCCACGGATGCAGCGACGCCGTGTGCGCGACGACATCTACGCCCCGCAGGGTGTCGCGAAGAGACGGGCGATCCGACAGGTCGGCCTGCGTGAATGCGCATTCGTTGGGCAGCGGCGTGGCCGGCGGCACCATGTCCAGACCGCGCACTTCGAAGCCCTCTTGCATAAGCATCGGCACAAGATGGCTGCCGAGATGCCCGGCCGCGCCGGTCACGAGGACCGTGCTTGGCGTGTTGTCGCTCATAGTCACCTCACCACGGTTGTTGTGCCATCGGAATGACGACGACGTCGAAAACGTTCACCCCCGGCGGGGCCGTGACCACATGCAGCACGGACCGCGCGATGTCGGCCGGCCGCAGCCAGCCGGGGCGGTCCTCACGGTTCGGATTCGTCAGTGTCGTATCGACCACGCCCGGGCAGATCAAGCTGACAGCGATCCGGGAGCCAGACCCGTGGAGCTGACGCGCCACCGATTCGGTCATGGAGCGCAGGCCGGCCTTGCTGGCGTTGTAGGCCCCGCCGTCGCCGCCTTCGGTCCAGTGCGACCGAACGGAGCCGATGTTGACGACCTTCCCCGTGTCGCCGGTCTCCTTCATCAAGCGCACCGCGTGGCTCATGCAGTTGAACGCGGCGACGATGTTGAGCTCCAGGCACCTGCGGACATCCTCGACCGCCAACGTCTCGACGGGACCGAACGGCGCCATCCCTGCGTTGTTGACCAGGATGTCCAATCGGCCGAAGCGTTGTCGGACCTCGCCGAACAGCTCCGCCACGAACGGCTCGTCCGTGATGTCGCCCGGCCGCGGCATCACCTCACCGGGCGCGTCCTTCGTTTTCGCCGCGAGGTCATCGAGCTCTCCGGCCGTGCGCGCCGTGGCGATGACACTCGCCCCTTCCAACGCCAAATGCCGGGCTACGGACCGTCCGATTCCCCGTCCCGCTCCTGTTACGATCGCGATTTTGTCCATCAGTTGTTCCATAGGAGACTCCTGCCAGTAAGTAAGGCGCACAATGCCGGCGAGCCGGGCATGCGCTACAAGCTATCTATCGTAGCTGCGGACGCGAGCGATAAGCTCATTACACTCGTCGCTGGTCTTCCCATAGCAGTGGACAATGAACCGGCCCTGAGCCATCTTCTCCAGCACCGCATCCAAATCCTTCGCCTCGGTCAGGTCCTGGCACACCTCAATCGGCACGCGGTTCGACGCCTCAATCCACTCGTCATCCAGGATGTCCAGCACCTTCGGGCATTTCTGATCGTAGATGAAGTTCTGGACGATGATGCCTTTCATCTTCGACACGCTCGTCACCCTCGATACCCCGAGGGTGTGATGGTGGAAGAACACCGGCCCGGCCTCACGGCCCAGGCGTTCGATGTGGGGACGCTCGAATCGCTCTCCCATCTCGACTGAAATGAGATCCACCGGGTCGCCGTTGACCACCACCATGTCCGGCGAGCTGATAGCCATGACCCATATCCCCGAGGGCGCCTCGCGGAGCAGTGGTATCTCCCGCCGGAGGAACTCAACCGCATCGATGGTCACGTCCGTACAGACCGTAACTAAGCGGTCAACCTGCTCCGGCTCGTCATACATGTCGATGAAGATCTGGTTGCCACGTATGTCGTTGGCGAGGTCGAGGGGACTCCTGAAGAAGTGAGGGCTTACGGCAATCCCGGGTGTGTAAGCGGAGGAAAAACCGCGCCAGAACTCAAGGTTGTACTGCACCCACCGGTTGTCCGGATCGAACTTGAGCCGGTCGATGTCGTCCCAAGTTTTGATGGCGGTATCCAGCGAGTAAGCCGTGTATTCATGGAAGAACACCTTGCCGCCGGTGAACATTGACGCGCTCCCCCCAACGCCGAACTCGATCGCGTGGCAGGGAAGAGTGTCGTCGTTCAGTTGGCGGTGCACTTTCAGCTGGTGCGCTGCCCACTGTGCGGTCTGGATGCCCATTTCGTAGGCGTATTTCTGGAGGAACTCCTCGGACAGGACATTGGTCTGGCCTTCGATGTGGTACTCGTCTGTCCGTTCCGGCACACCCTCGGAGTAGTTGCCTAATATGAGGAAGTGTCCTTCCGCTTCCTTCAGGAATTTATCCTGCCTGTCCAGTCGCGTTTGCCATCCGTCACCCACGACCTTCCTCCATGCTGAATCTGGGCAGCCCGTCGATCGGGGAATACGGGGCCTTGGTGTCGGGGTTTTTGATGCAGGCGTGGTCGGGAAGAGTGTTCGGTGACGTATTCATGCTGCCCACTACTATACCAGAACGCGCTGCGTCGCAGAAAGGGCATTGTGGGTCGCAAAATAGCGGTTCGGGTTGTAGCGGATTTTTTCGGCTTCGCTCACGACGAGGCGCTGCTGATCTTCTCTAGCGCTGCCGTCCCAGTATGTCTAACGCAGGTGGCGAGGTGCACGTGTACTCATCATGAGTACAGGCGTTACCGCCATCGTCCTCAGTGCCGCGCTCCCCCTGGTGTGCGCTTCCGCCCTGTCGTTTTGTACCGCCGCCGTCCGGATGCCGGCGATACCAAATCTGGCGTTTACTGATCAGAACGGTTGCCCCTCGCGCTTGAGCGGCAGGCGGCGCTCTTGTAGAATCTGCGCGTGGGCGAAGACAGACACAAGGATAACAGTTCCGCCGATTACGTGTTCGAGACCTTCCGTGCGCTGTAGCCCACAAAACCGGGTAGAGGCCACCCATGTAGCGATTCTCCCAGAAGATAGTATTCCGCGATGGAGCAGACCACGGCATGCGCCCGGGGTTTGCGTTGTCCAACTGGCGTGAGGGCACGTGGGACGTTGCGGACGGCCTACTGCACCAGCGCCGCAACCGGCTTGCGGAGCTCGACGCACGTCTCCGTCTCACGCGGGAAATCTACGGCGGCGATTGCTCCTGGATCAAGATCCGACGGGTACCGTGGCCGGCGATGGTGACCGGTGAACGGGATTGGACTGACTACGAAGCGCACACTGACGTCCGCGTAACAGGGGGCGGCCGCGCGGGTCTGGCCGTCCGCTGGGAAGATGCACGGCACTGCTACTATCTCCTGCTTGAGACCAGTGAATCTCTTGTTCTCTATCGGCGGGAACATGACAAGCTGACGGAGCTGGCGCGGGCGCCATTTCCACACGACACCGACACTTTCTACGCGCTCGTGGTCCGCGCGGAAGGAGACGTGTTCGACTGTGGGATCGAGGGCGGCCCCTTCTTCACTGCACGGGACGGCTCCTGGACGTCAGGCCGCGTGGCGCTGGTGGCGGAATGTCCGGCGGCATACCGGAGCCTTCATGTCGAGGGGACCCGGCGCGTTGCGAAGAGAGTTCATATCCCCCCAGGTGTGGTGCCGCGTGTAGAGGCCTCGGTTCCCATCGCCCCCTTCCGCGAGGATACCGAGGAACGGCCCATGCTCTATCAGCTGAACGGCCGTCCCGTAATCGTGCGCCGGCCGGCAAATGGTCGGGAGCTTGTCCTTGTTGATGCAGACGGGAAGGAGATGTTTCGGCTGGGACCGTGGGAGAAGGCGCCGGGCAGCGGGGGCGATGCACCACTCCAAATGTTTGATATCAATGGCGATGGCCGCGACGAGCTGGTGTTGGTTGCTGACGGTCGCATCCGCGTGTTCAACGGTGAGGCCGGCACGGAACTGGCAGCCTGCGACGCACCTGAGCCCAACCCGTACGGTGAATGCTCAGGCGAACCAGAATGGGCCTGTGTTGACGATGCGCTCTGCCCCGTGAATCTCGGGAAGCCGGGTGGAACAGCTTTCTACGTCAAAGACCGGTACTGGAACATACATCTCTACACGGCCTCGCTCGAACATCTGTGGCATCGTCCCCTCAATACGGGGCACTTCCCCTTGCCGTTGGATGTCAACGCCGACGGCTCTGACGAGGTGCTCTGCGGCCACACGTTGCTGGATATTGACGGAAATGTTATCTGGCGCCTGGATCTCAACGACCACGTCGATGCTATCGCCTATATGAGCCCTGCCATTGGGAAGCCACCTCAGCTCTACATCATGGCTGGCGAAGAAGGGCTCCTGCACGTTGATCCGAATTCAGGAACAATTCTCTCGCAGCAACTTCTTGGGCATGTTCAGAACTGCACGGTGGGACAGTTCCTGCCGGGACGACCGGGGCTTCAGTTGCTCGTGGTGACTGCATGGCGCGAACCGTCGATTCATTACCTGCTCGACGAAGACCTTGTGGAGACGGCGCGTTGGGAGAATGCGCCGACTCTATACCAGTTGTCGTCGTCCCTGCTGCCGTGGGGAGACCGGGACCTGCTGGTGGGACAGCAGGGGATTCTTGACCCACTCACGGGCGCGCTGCTCCACGAGTTTCCGGTGGAGCCGTTGCAGGCGCAGTGGGTAACTGATTGGCCCGGTATCGGCCCAAGCCGTCTCGTGCAAGGCCGAGGTAGCGAGGTCGTCATCCAAGGCCCTGCCAGCGGCGAAGTCCGATACAACTCCCCCGTCCGGCCGATCCATTCCGGGTATCTGCCGAACGGTCCGATGGCGTGGGCCTCGACGTAATCTCTTTCTGCTTGACTGCCCTCAGCCGGTCACTACACTGAAAGTTGTTCTAAGGTTGCCCGTTTTTGGGAGACACGCGGATGAGGTTTCTTTACGTCGATATCGATACGCTGCGGGCCGATCACTTGGGTTGCTACGGCTATCGCCGCGAGACGTCGCCGAACATCGACCGGATCGCGGCCGAGGGCGTGCGGTTTGAGAACTGCTTCAACTCAGACGCCCCCTGCTTGCCGTCCCGGGCGGGAATGTGGATGGGGCGCCACGGCATCCATACAGGCGTTGTCAACCACGGCGGGACCGACGCTGATCCGCTCCCCGAGGGCCGCGAGCGCGGGTTCCAACAGTTGGCGAAATACGACCATTGGCCGATGGTTATGGAGAAAGCCGGCAAGTACACCGTCTCGGTCGGCCCGTTCGCTCTCCGCCACAGCGCGTGGTGGTTCTACGCCGGTTTCCGCGAGATGTACAACACCGGCAAGGCCGGCCAAGAAACCGCCGATGAGGTGTTTCCGACCGCGCTCGACTGGCTCGACCGCAACGGGATGCGCGACGACTGGTTCCTCCACGTGAACTGCTGGGACCCGCATACGCCATACCGCACCCCACGCGAATTCGGCAACCCATTCGAACATGACCCCGCGCCTGACTGGCTCACTGACGAGATGATCGAGCAACACCGCCGGAGCTACGGCCCACACAGCGCCGCCGAGCTCGGCGGCTATGGCCCCGCCGACCCCAAGAGTTGTTCGCGCATCCCCGACCAGATCAGGACGACCGCTGCCTTCAAGAAGTGGATCGACGGCTACGACACTGGCATCCGTTACGCCGACATGTACATCGGCAAGGTGATGGAGAAGTTAGAGGAGCTAGGCATCGCCGATGACACGGCGATCCTCATCAGCGCTGACCACGGCGAGAATCAGGGCGAGTTGAACATTTACGGCGACCACCATACCGCGGACCCAATTACCTCGCGCGTGCCCTGCATCCTCCGGTGGCCGGGCATCAGGCCCGCGGTGTTGCCCGGTCTCTGTTATCAATCGGACGTAGCGGCAACAACGCTCGAACTTTGGGGGATGCAGGTCCCGGACGCTTGGGATGGCCGTAGCTTCGCCGACCCGCTCAAGAAAGGCCGGAATGTCGGCCGTGAGTTCGTCGTTAGCAGCCAATGCTGTTGGGCTTGTCAGCGGATGGTTCGCTGGGACCGCTGGGCACTGATCCGCACGTACGACACCGGCCTGAAGCAGTTTCCGCGCAAGATGCTCTTTGACGTGGCGGCCGATCCCCACCTGTTGAACAATCTGGCCGACGCCAGGCCCGAAATCTGCGACCACGGACTTGGATTCCTTGAACTGTGGCACGACGAAATGATGCAGACCTCCGACTACACCATCGACCCGAT
>JAUWIN010000047.1 GCA_030605345.1 Candidatus Brocadiia bacterium | reverse complement strand
GCCTGGCGTGTGTGTGGATGAACGACCTGCCGCCGGCAGTTGCGGCGTACAGCCGGGCGGGCGAGCTTCGCCCGAATTTCCTGCGCGGGCATTTGGGGTTGTCCGAAGCACTATATCGGCAGCAACATTTCGACCGTGCCGCAGAGGCGGCGCTGCACGCAGTGCGCGTGGACTTTTCGAGCCCAGCCGCCCACATGGCGCTGGGCAGGGCGCTCTTGAAATTAGGCCAAGAAGACCGAGCAAAGCAGGCCTTCGAAACAGCACGGCAGTTTGACCCGGACAATAGAATCGCTCGGCTGAACTTGCCGCCTGGCCAGGCTGCGGAAATGTCGCTTGCGCGCAGGCAAGAGGAAACACGAGCCGCTTGTGAAGTTAGCGTCCGACAAGCCCGGCAGGAAGTGGCCGAGTGGCATGCTCGATTCGTCAAGGACCTGGCGGCCGCTGAAAAGCACCTGGACGAATACCTGGCAAAGAATGCCGCCGCTCGCCAGATACAATTCTCCCCAAGGGATGCGGTTGACGGTGACAAAGCGGGCACTAGTTTGGGACTGTGCCGTTCAGACTGGACGGTCCGCCCGGCGGTTGTCTCTGACCAGCCCGCGCTGTGCCGGGCTTTCACGAACCCCTTCAGCGGTCCATATAAGCAAGAGGTGTTTGTAATTCATCCCACCGGTGCGGACGACATCAGCGGCGCGGTCGGCCTGCAATCTGCCGACGAACAAGGGGAACTGCTCAAATTGGGAGTGAGCGTGCGTGGCGAGGCCGGCACCTCGCAACCGGGCCGGAAGGAGCAGCTCCTGATGACCTGGCTTTTGCGGGCAGCAATTCTGCGGGCCGCGGCCGGCGGGGCCAGCCGGGTCAGCTACATGTTTTCCGATGACGAAAAGCAGTTACCTCTGCGCCAATGCCTGGAACGACTGACCTTCGAGACGACATTGAACCAGACAGTGTACACAATGGACGGTGCTGCGTTCAGAGACCGTTGCCTTGGTCTTGTCGAACGTTACAGACGCCGAAAAGCAATTCCCGATGATATCCGGCTGCTATCGCTTGGAGAGGTATCCTGGCGAAAGGTGGACCAGTTCATGAGGCGGTTTTTCAGCGACGGCGCTGGGGCGCCGCGCCACGAGCTTTGTTCAGACATTTCCCGTGTGATGCTAAAAGGTGACAGCATTATCGCTTGTTACGTGGGGCAGAAGAAAGACAAAGAGACCTCTGTGGTCTCGCGGCTGGGCATCCTGGACGAGTTTCGCGGGCGATGGGCGACACCCTGGCTGCTCGGCGATGGAACCCAGGCCGGCCTCGACGACGGCCACACTATTATCGAATTCTATACTGATGAGGGGAAGTTTCCGGAATTTGTGAAAATCGCCCGCCACATGAACGCCAAAAAGATCGGCGCCATGCAGACCATGGCCTTGGACCTGGTTCTTCCCTGGCAGGATCAGCCGCGCCCGCCGGACACGAACATCGCCGAGTGAACGTCGGCCTCCGATGCATAAAGTTCTTACACTTACCCCCCGAACACTGCGGCACGGCCTCTCCGCCGGCAGCTGCACTCGCCGGAGCGGGTGCACGCCTTCCCAACTTATCGCTAAACGCCGCGTTTTGGGCTGCTGAGCCGTAATTGACAACCTCCGCCGGGGGCATTAGAATCGCTCCGGGAATGGAGGCTCAGATGCCATTGCTGAAAATCGTCGAAGGCGCGGAACAAGGCAAGGAGATTCGGCTCGGCGAGAGAGCCACCCTCGGCAGGTCGCAGGACTGCGACGTGCAAATCAACAACGCAGAGTCGTCCCGCAACCACGCAGAGGTGTTTCTTCGCGACGGCAAATATTACGTCAAGGACCTCGACTCGAGCAACGGCACATTTGTCAACGGCGCCAGAACCGACCAGCAGGTTCTTCAACACGGCGACCGTATCGAAATCGGCTCGGTCACGGTTCAGTACGTGGACGAAAAAGCTGCGACTTCCGACACGCGCGACCTGAAGCAGGCGGAGCCCACGGTTCAAAAGCTGCGTCAAGAAGAACAGATTCCCGTCGTGCCCGGACACAAGGTAATCAAGCGCCTCGCTAAATCTCACTTGAGCGAAACATACCAGGCAACCGAGCTGGCGATGGACAGGCCAGTGGCGGTCGAAATAATCAGCGAAAAATACTGTGCGGACCCCGAGCGAGTGCTCAAGCGGATTAAGTCTGCCGCGCGGGTGGAACATCAGGCATTGGCATATATCTATCTGGCTGGACGAAAGGGCGACCTGGTGTTCTTCTCCCGCCAGCCCGATACAGGCGAGTCGATGTGGGAGCAGCGCGGCAAACTTGCACCGAATGAAATTGTCGAGGTCGGAATCGCCATAGCCGGTGCTCTGGCCCAGGCGCACGAGGCATCCATCATACATGGTTCCGTCCGGCCGGACCGGATCGTCCGCGCCGAGAGCGGCCACTTCAAGGTACTTGGCCTTGGGCTGCCCATACCCAAAGTCGATGCGCTCTCGGACGAGCCGGACCTCCAGAATCAGCCGAGCCGTATTGCGTACATGGCGCCCGAACAAATGGCTGGCGGCGCGCCGACGGCGGCGTCCGACATCTACTCGCTCGGCGCGGTCCTGTATTACATGGTCTGCGGCCGCGCGCCTTTCGAGGCGCCTTCAGAGGCGGAGCTGAGGTCGAAAATCGCATCCGAAAAAATCCCCAAAGTGCTGAGCGTCAGCCCGAAAGCGTCCGGAGCCCTCGCCAGAATCATCGACACAATGTTGTCGCGCGACCCGTCCGAGCGGCAGCGGTCGATGCAAGAGGTCAAGCGGAGACTGGAGGCGATTAAACAAATAGTACGAGCCCCAGCCACGGAAACGTCGCCCGCTGCGAGGCGTGTCACACGCCCGCCCAGCCGGGCCAGAGCGCACAAGCGCAGCTCGGCGAAGGCCATCATTGTGATCATTTTTGGCGCTCTGTTGCTTACTGCCGTGCTTCTGCTCAGCAGGGTCGCCGGGGGCTGGTTCATCAGGCAGGGCGCCGGGCCGTCATAAAGCTCGACCGGTCCGCACGCGGCGAGTTTATGCGCAAGGGCCCACCCCAAAGACTTCCACACCTGCTGATTTGAGCAGCGCCGCCGCGACGCCCATCCCCGGCCGGGTCTGGTCGCCGTCCTTGATTTTTTCAACTCCGCAGGCGGGGCTTTTTTCCTTTAGCCAGGCGCAACGGCAGCCGAGGAGCTTTGCTATCCGGAGTGCCTCTCTCGCACCACGCACGTAGGCTTCCGTGACGTCCGCGCCGTGGGCGTCGATCAGCCGCGCCTCTCCCGCCAGGACTGTGTGTCCGTCGCCGTGCTCGATCTCAGCAGGCGGTCTGGGGGTGGGCAGGCCGCCAAGCTGTTCGGGGCACACGGGAATGATGGGAGAGCCGTCGCGTTGGAGGCGGCCGATCAGTTGGCGGTCGAGGGCTCCGCTGCCATCGTAACGGCAGCAGACGCCGAGCAGGCAGGAGCTGACCAGAACGGGTGGTATCAGGGAATTACTTCTGTTCTTCTTTTGCGGCTTGGGCACGGGTTATGACCGTTTGTTGCAGTCTGCTTGGGACTGGGGCGTAGTGGCTGAACTCGATGGTATAGGCGCCCTCGCCGCCCGTCATCGAGCGCAGTTCGGTCGAATAGGTCAGCACTTCGGCCAGGGGCACCTCGCCGGTGATAACCTGCATGCCGGCGATGACGCCGGTGTCCGAGATTCGGCCCCGCCGGCCGCTCAAGTCGCTGGTCACGTCACCCATGGACTTGGAGGGTATGCTTATCTCAAACTTGACCACGGGCTCGAGCAGCACGGGCTTTGCGTTCGAAACCGCTTCTGCAAAGCAGCGTGACCCGGCAATTTTGAACGACGCCTCGTCGGAATCTACCTGGTGGAACGACCCGTCGTGGACGCGGGCCTTGACGTCGACCACCTCGTAACCTGCGACCACGCCCTTCTCCATCCTCTCCCGAACCCCCTTCTCAATGGCGGGGAGGAAGTTTTTCGGTATCTTGCCGCCCACGATTTCGTCGATGAACTCCAGCCCCTCGCCGCGCTCGTTCGGCTCAATGCGTATGTAAACTTCGGCGAACTGGCCCCGCCCGCCTGTCTGCTTCTTGTGGCGGTAGTGGCCCTCTGCGCCCGCGGTGATAGTTTCGAGGTAGGCGACGTCCGGCACCTTTGTGTCCACCTCAACATTGTACCGCCGCTTCAGGCGACTCAGCACCACGTCAAGATGGAGCGACGACATCCCGCGTATCACCAGCTCCTTCGTCTGGCGGTGGCGCTGGAACTCGAATGTTGCGTCTTCCTCCGCCAGTTTCTGGAGTGCGGTGGATATCCGCCCTTCGTCGCCCCGGCTCTTGGGGGACACGGCCAGCGAGACCATTGGTGTGGGCGCTGGGAAGCCGCCGAACTCGATTGCGTCGGCCCCGTCGGCGAGTGTATCGCCCAGCGAAATGTCCTCGATCTTTGCCACGGCCCCGATCTCGCCCGCCACCAGTTCTTCCGCCGGCTCCTGCTCCTTGCCCTGCGGCCGCAGCAGGGCGTTGATACGCACCTTGCCCCCGGTGCGCACGAGGCTCACCGTTGAAGGTGTCAGTTCGCCGCTCACCAGGCGGAAGAAGGCGATCTTGCCGACGAATGGGTCGGTCAAGATTTTGAAGACAAACGCCGAGAATGGCCCGTCAACCGGCGGCACCTCGGCCGGCTCTTCCGGGCTGCCGGGCTTGTGAACTGCCAAGTTGACCCGCGGCGACGGCCCGGGGAAATACGAGGTAATGACGTCCAGCACCTCGGCCACGCCAACCTCGCTCTCGGCGGAACAGCACAGCACGGGGACAATAGCGCCCTCTGCCAGCGCGGCGGTGAGGGCGCCCGCAATTTCTTCCTCCGACAGTTCCTGGTCCTCCAGGTATTTCTCCATCAGCCTGTCGTCGGTTTCTGCCAACGATTCGATCAGTTCCTGGCGCCCTTCCCCCTCGCCCGTGAGGAGATTTGTCACAGCCGTGACGTTGGCGCCCGGCTCCGCTGGGATTATGACCGGAACGCAATTCTTGCCAAACGTCGCCACCACTTGCGCCAGCGTTTTTTCGTATTCCGCGTGCTCCGAATCGATTTTCGTGACAAGTATCGCCCGCGGCATTCCATAGTCGCACGCCAGCTGCCAGGTCCTCCTGGTATTGACACCCACCCCGCCTGCGGCCGAGATACACAGCACTGCGGTATCGGCCGCGCCGAGACCGGTCACGACTTCTCCGATGAAGTCAGGATAGCCGGGTGTGTCGATGATGTGAATCTGCTTGTTTTTCCAGGGAGCCCTCAGCACGGCGGTGTAAATCGAATGCTGCCTCTGCTGTTCCTGCTCGTCGAAGTCGGAAACCGAGGTCTTCTGCGTCACGCTGCCTGCGTGGCCCATCACGCCGGCGAGCTTCAGGATTCTGTCCGCCAGCGTGGTCTTGCCCGAGTCCGCGTCGCCGATGAAGGCGATATTTCGAATGTCCTCAGTAGAATACTTGGCCATACGGGCCTCCAAAATCCGCAAGGATCAAACTCTCAACCGAAACCGGCCCGATTATATTGGCGCCGCGCCGTCGTTACAAGGGCAAAGCGCCCGGCGGAGACACACCGCTGCGCCTAGATTCCGAAACAGGCCGATACGTCCCTACTTCCCCACGCAGAACTGGGAAAAGATGGTGGCGAGGATATCGTCGTCGGGGGTGGCCCCAACGATGTCACCCACGGCAGTAAGCGTGTCTCGGAGGTCAGCGGCGGCGAACTCAAGCCCGAGACCGTCGGCCAGTGCAGCTTTTGCGCACCCGAGCGCCTGCGCCGCGCGGCGGAGCGCCGACCGGTGCCGGGCAGTCAGCCAGAAAGGGTGAGCCGAGCAGCTGACAGCATCCGACCGCACCATCCGAACCATCTCCGCCCTCAGATCATCGAGCCCGTCACCACGCAGTGCCGAGATGCTGACCACCGGGCAGCGCTGTGCCAGGCGGCTCTTGTCGGGAACGGATATCCTGCACGGCCGGTCGGACTTGTTAATGAGCGCGATGACGCCGACTCCGGTGCGCGCCGTCAGCCGCTCCCACAGCTCCCGCGCCCCGGCCCGAAGGGGCTGGCTCCCGTCGATTACGAGCAGTGCGAGGTCGGCCGCTTCGGCCGCCGCATTTGCCCGCTCAACCGCCTGGGCTTCGGGGCCGTGGCCTGTCGGACCCAACCCTGCGGTATCGATTAGCCTGAATGCGGTCCCATCGACCTCGACCAGGTGCTCGCCGGTGTCGCGGGTGGTGCCTGGGAGGTGAGTCACAATCCCCCGGTCGTGGCCCGCGAGAGCGTTCAGGAGCGACGATTTGCCAGCATTCGGCAGGCCGCAGATGGCCGTCGCCACGCCATCCTTCGGCGGTGCAGCGGGCTCGGCGCCGGCGAGGGCTTCCGCCTCCGCCCTGAGCCGCGCTATCTCTGCGGTTGCGTTCGACGGCTCGATGGTCTCTATGCCCTGCTCGACGAAATCGACGGACGCCTCAATCTGTGCGAGGAGTTGGCGGGTCCCAGAACGGAGTTTCTCCGCCGCGTCTCTCAAGGAGCCGGCCAACTGCGACTGCGAGACCCGGAGCTCCGCAGCAGACCGCGCCCGGATGACAGCCTGCACCGCCTCCGCCTGGGTGAGGTCGATCCGGCCGTTCAGCACCGCCCGCTTGGTAAACTCGCCCGGCTCGGCCAGTCGGGCTCCTCCGCCGGCGAGCGCGTCGGTCAGAGCAGCCAGCAACGGCGGGGCACCGAAGGTGTGGAGCTCGACAATGTCCTCGCGGGTATATGAGCGCGGCGCCAGCATCACGTAGGCAGTGGCAGGGCACCGTATCTGGTCGGGCTCGATGGTCACGAATCCGCTGGTGGAGGTGTATGAGCCGAGCCGGCAGATTGGTTCGTCCGCCGTAAAGACGCCTGAGGCGATTTGCACCGCCTCAGGCCCGCTCAGGCGCACGATGGCGCGGTGCGACCGCCCCGCAGGCGACGAGGTGGCCACAATCGTGTCGGCCGCGGCGGGTAGCTGCGGCCCTGGCGCCTGGGGGTCATTATCCGCCATCGGCCACTGAGCCGATATTCCCTACCGGTCGTTCGTCGCCGTTTCGGGGCCGAAGCCCTTGAACAGTTTGCGGTCGAACATCCTGTTCCAGTCGGTCCATCGGCTTTCGGGGTCGCGGTCCCTGAGCATTGCGGCGCGGAAGGCGTTGAGTTTTGCGTCGAGGTTGTCGAGGTGATGGACGGCAAGTGCCTCGGCGGTCATCGGTAGTTTGGGCGACTGGTATTCGTATGCGCCGTGATGGCTGAGTATGAGGTGGCTGAGCACCGCGGTTATCTCGGCTGAGAGCTCCGGTATTTCTGCGGCGTGGTCCTCAACCATTCTGGCGCCGATGTACAGGTGGCCGAGCAGCTCGCCGGAGTCGGTGTAGCTGAAGCTGCGGCGGTAGGAGAACTCTTCGATCTTACCGATGTCGTGGAGAATGACGCCGGTGACGAGTATGTCGCTGTCGAGGTCTGGATACAGTTTTGCCGCCACCAAGGCCATTTCGCTCACGCCGAGCGTATGTTCGAGGAGGCCGCCAAGGAAGGCGTGATGATATTGGACTGCGGCAGGAGCGCGGCACAGCTTGCGGCAGATTTCCTCATCCTTGAGGAACGAGGCGAGCAGTTTCCGCAGGCCCGGATGCCTGACAGTCTTGGCAATCTCGACCAGGCGGTCAAACATCTTGCCTACGTCCTTGTTTGTGGCTGGCAGGAAATCTTCCACCTTCACCTCCGAGTCGGGCCGAGGCTCTATTGAGCGGACGATCACCTGGAGCCGGTTTTGGTATGTCTCGACCTTGCCCTTCACCAGCACAAAGTCGTCCTCGTGGAACGTCTCGAAGAGCTCCTGTTTGGCATCCCACATCCGGGCCGGGATTTTCCCCGTCCGGTCGCTCAACTCGAGTTGCATGTAGAGCGAACCGTTCTTGGAGGTTCGGAGCACTTTGGAACTCAACAGGAAGGGCTGGTCCAATGCGTCGCCGCTTTTCAGGTCCTCGATCGTTTTTCTTGCCACGGCAAATCTCCTCCCGTATCAGCCGTCCGTAATCCACCGGCAGCGGGCAGGTCGGCCATACCCGCCCCGAGCCCGTTACGGCCCGCAGCGAAAACCACCCCGGCACATCGCCAACTACCCTGGGGGCGAATGTTAGCGCAGGCAAGGCACCACTTCAACCATCCACATGACAACTAAGGTCCTGACCTCAGGCTGGGGTCGCCGTGTTTGACACCCGCGGTCGAGCAGAATAGAATCGACTTGGAGATGGGCAAGGGGACAGCCGTTTTGAACCACAGGTGGCGATTTGAAAAAAGTGGCTGTATATTCCATCGTTGGTTTCTGGCTGTTCATGGCGGCCCTGTTCGCTCGCCGCGAAATTATTCCTGAAATCTACGGCCCGCCGGTGCGAGGGTATGCAGCCATCCGCGCCTATGCCCGAACCCACCCAGGACACCGGATGCGTATCCTCGCGCCGGACGGCTCGGAGATGGGCACCACCGAAACGACGTACAGCCTGAGACCAAACGGCGACTGCCACATCTGGTCGACCGCAACCATCACCTTCAAGCAGCCTTCGCTGTTTTCGCTTGGTCTTGGCTCTCGCAAGATAACCCGTAAAATACACCTGGAGCTATGGTCGGACGTGACCGTCGGGCCTGACAACGCTCTCAAAGAGTTCCGCATCGTCTGCAACACGGGCATTTTCTCTGGTTTCGCACACGGCACCGTGTCGGGCAATGTGCTGAAAGTAAAACGCAACATTTCAGGGGTCCAGGCGGAAGCAACACTACCCCTGAGCAAGGGCGACATGGTCGCCAGCGGCTTCATGGCCGTCGGTGCTCTACCCAACCTCAGAACAGGCCAAACCTGGCATCTCAAGATGTTCGACCCGCTCACCCTGGAGCCGGCCGAGGGCTCCGCGGAGGGCAAGAAAAAACCGAGAATATATCTGCGCGGGAAGAGCCGTCGCGGGAGGTGGTACAATGTTTACCAGGTCGAATTCTCGCACGGCCCCGCAACCGTAACTGCGTGGGTAACAGAATCGGGCGAGGTGCTGAAGGAGGAAGCCTTCGGAATGGTCATGATCCGCGACCCATTGCCGCACGAAGTGACCGGGGAACGCCACAACGCCGGAACCGCAAAGACCCCCTGAGCAGGGTTACGTGCCGGCGTGCGCATATTCGGCTGTATTCGTCGCTGTCGTCTGATCGACGGAACAGGTAAATGTCCTTGACAGCGCTGGGGCGTGAGCATAGAATACCGGCGTTATGATTCTCCCTACATCGTTCCCGGTATAATATATCGGCGGCACGGTTCTAGGGTTTGTTTTTTATCCCGATGCGAGGCTGAGAAAGATGGCTGTTCCAAAGCGGCGTCATTCGAGAGCGCGCGGGCGAAAGAGGCGCACGAACCAGGCGCTGGTCGTCCCCAAGCTTGTGGCCTGTCGTCAGTGCCACCAACTGAACCTGGCGCACAGGGTTTGCACCAACTGCGGCAGTTATTCCGGCCGGGTGGTAGCCCCTCCAAAGCAGGAGAAATAGGGGGATGCGGATAGCAGTGGACGCGATGGGGGGTGACCACGCGCCCCGTATCGTGGTGGAGGGGGTTGTCCGCGCGGTAAAGGAACTCCGCCCCACAGAGGTCATCCTGGTCGGCCACGCACAGCAGGTTGAAGAACAGCTCCGCGAGTTCCCCGACGAGACCGGCCGGGTTCGTGTCGAACACGCGGACTCCATGGTGAACATGGACGATTCACCGGTCGAGGCCCTCCGCAGAAAGGGCAACACTTCGATCGGCCGTTGTGCGGAGCTGGCCAAGGCTGGTGAGGCCGACGCGATCCTGTCGGCGGGCAACACCGGCGCCGCCGTCGCCGCCGCTTCTTTGGCCATGGGGACACTGGAAGGCATCCGCAAGCCGGGCATAGCCGCTCCCTTCCCCACCACGGGCGGCGGGGAGTGCATCGTCATTGACGTCGGGGCCAACATTAAACCCAAACCCGAACACCTGCTGGACTACGGCATTATGGTTGCCGAATACGTCGCCGCAATCGTCGGCAAACCGGAGCCGACCGTCGGCCTGATGAACATCGGCACCGAGGTGGCCAAGGGGAACGAACTGGCCAAGCAGACGCACGCCCTGTTCAGGCGGTCGCCCCTGAACTTCGTAGGCAACGTTGAGGGCAGGGATATATTTCGAGGCAAAGTTGACGCCGTGGTGTGCGACGGTTTCGTCGGCAATGTCCTGCTGAAGGTCGCCGAAGGCGTCGCCGAAGCGATCATCGGCACCATCGAAACCGCACTCAGCGAAAGGATTAGATACAAAATCGGCGCCGGTATCTGCAGGCCAGCGCTGAGAAAGGTGTACAGCGAACTCAACAGTTCGGCATACGGCGGAGCCCAGTTGCTCGGGGTCAACGGCATATGCATCATCGCGCACGGCAGTTCCGACGCTGAAGCCATCCGCAACGCCATAAGAGTGGCCACTGACCTCTCACAAAAACACATCAACGCCCGCATCACCGAGGCGGTCAGGAAGGTGAAAAGTTCGAACCGCGTCCAAACACCAACAGGATAGGCGAGACCCGAAATCATGCCCCTCAGAAAAGTTGGCATCACAGGTACCGGCTCATACGTCCCCGAAGACAAGATCACGAACGCTGACCTCGCAAAGATGGTTGATACCAGCGACGAGTGGATTACGACCCGGACGGGCATCAAGGAGCGTCGGCGCGCCAAGCCGGGTCAGGCTACTTCCGACCTCGCCTACCAGGCGAGCGTCAGAGCGCTCGAGGCCGCCAACTGCTCCGCCGACGAACTCGACGCCATCATCCTCGGTACTATCACCCCAGACATGAACTTCCCCTCCACCGCCTGCTTCCTTCAGAAAAAACTCATGGCCGTCAACGCCAGCGCCCAGGACATCTCGGCCGCCTGCTGCGGGTTCATATATGCTCTCCGGACCGCCCGCGCACTGGGGGCGACGGGCGACGCCAACAAGGTGCTTATCGTCAGCGCCGAAACACTCACCAAATACACCAACTACGAAGACCGGGGAAGCTGCGTCCTGTTCGGCGACGGCGCCGGCGCCGCCGTAATCGAGCCCACCGACAACTCGACCGAGATTCTGGACACATGGGCCCGCGCCGACGGATACAGCGAGGCGGCGATGTCGATGGTCCTGCGGAACGGCGGGTCCCAAAGCCCATTCTCCCAGGAGGCGCTCGACAACAAAGAGCACCTGATAATCATCCGGGGCCGTGAGGTGTACAAGTTCGCCGTGGTGAGGATGTCCGAATTGATCCGTGACGCTGCCGCACGACAAAACGTCCCCGTCACCGACATCGACTGGATCGTACCCCACCAGGCCAACCTCAGAATCCTACAGGGGGTGGCGGAACGGGCCGGCTACCCGGTCGAAAGGTTCTACATCAACCTTCAGAAATACGGGAACTCGTCGGGAGCATCGGTCGGAATCGCCCTGGACGAAGCCGTGCGGGACGGCTCGATCAAGGACGACCACCTCGTCCTGCTCTGCGCCTTCGGCGGCGGCCTCACCTGGGCCTCCGCCACCATCAGGTGGTGAGCCGGCCGCGCCGCCTAACCAGTTAATATGCCGAACGTTGACCGGATGTTCCCCAAGTTTATAATCGGCGACAGTCAATAACAACAAAACCATACCACCAACGTGGCCGGGCGCACATGCTTTCTTCATCAACGAACGCAGACAAGCCCCTCAGGTCCCCGCTGCGTTATCCCGGCGGGAAGACGCGGGCGGCGAAACTGTTCTCACCGCATTTCCCGGAGCACACCGATTACCGTGAAATCCTTGCCGGCGGCGGCGCGGTATTCTTCCACAAGCCCCTGGCAAAAACGAACTGGCTCAACGACCTGCATCCAGGACTCTACGCGCTTTACGTCACGCTGCGCGACAACTTCGACGAGTTCGCCGCGCTGTGTAAAAAGCAGACAGGCGAGCGGCGCCGCCTGTTTAACTACTGGGCGACAGAGCGCCGAGACCTGATGGAGGCCAGCGGCAACCAACAACTGCTCGAACGCGCGGTGCAATTCTACTTTCTCAACCGCACCGTCTGGGGCGGACGGGTGGTGTTCGATCCGAGCCGGAAGTCCCGGCTCTACTTCAGCAACCCGAGTGGCTGGAGCAGGCTCGACCAAAAACTCCAACACCTGATGCAGATTTCCCAGAAACTTCGCGCGGCTAAAATTACCTGTCAGGGCTACGAGAAATGCCTGGCAGGCGCAACGAGCAATACGTTCATTTACGCCGACCCGCCATACTATCGCGAGAGTGTCAGCCACCCCACGGACAGACTCTACGACAAATCGTTCGACCTCGAATGCCACCAACGGCTCGCCGCCGCACTCAACGACACTCCTGCCAAGGTGATGGTCTCCTACGACGACTGCCCGGAGCCGAGGGAACTGTTTAGAGGGTGGAACTTCGTCGAACTCCAATGGAAATACTCCGGCACATACGCAGTCACAAAAGAGGCCAAAGCCAACAGGCGAAAGGAGAAAAAAATCACCGGCCGTGAACTGCTCATCCTCAATTACTGAACACCTAAACACCACCGCGATAGGACCGACAGGTTGACCTCGACTTGAAAGCGGCTATACTCACCGTGCTTTGAACCCGCTCGGAGTGTGGCCGGGCAGCGACGAGCACAAACAGAGAGAGGACGAAAATGGCAAAGCGAAAGGAAAAGTTGCGGGTAGCGCTTATTGGCTGCGGCGGAATCTCCGGCAGGCACGCGCAGGCCCTGCTGGCGGACAAGCGCGTCGAGATCACCAGACTGGCCGATATTTCGCCGAAGAACCTGAAGAGGTTCAAGGAGCGGTTCCCCGACCTCGCCAACGTGCCGGAGCACAAAGACTACCGCGAAGTCCTCGACGACGTCGACGCGGTCAGCATCGCTACGCCGCACACGCTGCACTATGAGCAGGCGATGGCCGCTCTGGACCACGGCCTCCACGTGCTCTGTGAGAAGCCGCTGGCCTGCACGGTAGCTCGAGCGAAGAAAATCGCAGAGAAGGCGAAGCAGAAACACCGTAAGCTGCAGGTTGGATATCAGAGAAAGGCAGAATCACAGTTCCGCTACATACATGACCAGATCAGGTCGGGAGCGCTGGGGAAACTCTACTTCGTCTCCGTAGTTCTCAGCCAGCAGTGGCTCTATCTCCATAAAGGTAGCTGGCGGCAGAACCCGGCACTTTCCGGCGGGGGCCAGCTGAACGACTCCGGAAGCCACGTGATGGACATGTTGGTTTGGCTGTTCAATCAAAAGCCGGTGCAGGTCTCGGCCTTTTCTGACAACCGAGGCACAAAGGTGGACATCGATTCGGCAGTGAACATTCAGTTCGACAAGGGAGCATTGGGGTCTGTGGCCATCATCGCTACCGCGCACAATTGGGGCGAGGTCTGGCACATAGTCGGCTCGAAAGGCACGCTCCTGGTTGATGGCGACTTGAAAAAGATCAGCGAGGTCAACGGCAAGGCTGAGGATGTCGTGCTACCCAAGCAAGAAAGTACTCACATTACCACCAACTGGGTGGATGCGATCTTTGGCAAGGCGAAGTTGCTGTCGCCGGCGGAGGCCGGGGTCGAAGTCATCCGCCTGACCGAGGCCATCTGGAAATCCGCCGCAGCCGGGGGCAAACCGGTGCGGATTCGTTCGGCTTCGTAATCGTTCCAAAATCTGTGTGGCGGAGCAAAATGCTAAAGGAGGGTGCCCTGCGTTGTCGATCTAGCTAATAAAAACTCCCTGGAGGGGGCATCCAGTGAAGATTTGGTTCGGAGTTCCGCAAGCCGGCGTCAAACCCGTCGCTTGATTTGACTCCTCTCTCGCATACTGCTAAACTCCCCGACTTGGAAATATGATTTCGGCTTCTTACTTCTGCAAAAAACAGGAGCGCTTATGCCAGCGTTGAACACCCTCAAGGTAACCTTCCTGCCCGAAAACACCCACGTCCACGTTCTTCCCGTCACAACGGTCCTCGAAGCCGCAGGCCGCGCCGACATCGTCATCGAGACACCCTGCGGGGGGAAAGGGACGTGCGGGCAGTGCAAGGTCCTGCTCACCCGTAACGTGCCCAAGCCCACCGCCGCTGAACGAGACCTTCTCTCCGCCGAGGAAATCAGCAAAGGCGTCCGGCTTGCCTGCCAGACACAAATCACCGCCGACATGACCTTCGAGGTGCCGGCGGCGTCCAGGTTTCTCGGCCAGAAGATACTCGCCCACGGCTTGGAGGCCGTCTATAAGCTCCAGCCCGCCGTGTCGCTCGACCCAGCAGATTCTGTCGGGCGCCTGTACGGCGCCGCCTTCGACATCGGCACCACGTCCGTCGTCGGCGCACTGTTCGACCTTACCCGCGGTGAACAGGTCGCATTAGCCGCGCAGCCCAACCCACAAATCCCACTCGGTGACGACGTCATCGCGCGGATTAAGCACGCAAGCGACGGCGGACTGCAACAACTCCAGACACTACTGGTCGATTCCGTCAACCAGATGATCGAAGAGATGTGCGCCCAGACGGGAGCGGGCACAGAATCCGTGTACGAGGTCGTCTTCGACGGCAATACTACGATGAACCACATCCTGCTCGGCATCGATCCCACGTCATTAGCCCAGGCGCCATATAATGCCGTGCTGCTCGACAGCAAACTCCTTCCGGCGAGCGAGCTGGGCATACGTATCCGGCCATCCGGCCGGGTTTACGCCATGGCAAACATCGCCGGCTATGTCGGCGGCGATACCGTCGGCGTCATTCTCGCCGCGGGGATGCACGAACAGGAAGGTGTGAGGCTGGCGCTCGATGTCGGCACCAACGGCGAGATTGTGTTAGGCGGCCGCGACCGGCTGGTCGCATGTTCCACCGCCGCGGGGCCGGCGTTCGAAGGAGCACGAATCACCCACGGAATGCGGGCAGCGAAAGGCGCCATCGAAAAGGTCATCATTGACGGTGATCTGAGGATGAACGTCATCGGCAGCCACTCGCCGCGCGGGATATGCGGCACCGGGGTGATCGACGCGGTCGCCGCCCTGCTTGACGCTGGCATCGTCGAACCCACAGGCCGAATGCTGCCGCAGTCCGAACTGCCACAAGACCTCCCCGAAGCGCTGAAAAAGCGCGTGGTCGAGCGCCACGGCCAGGTCTGCTTCGAGCTTGCCGACGCGGAGCAGACCGCCACCGGCGAGCCCATTTGCCTCACCCAGCGCGACGTAAGAGAGGTCCAGCTGGGTAAGGGCGCGATTGCCGCAGGAATAAACATCATCCTCCAGGAGTATGGAGCCGCGGCCGAGGACCTGGACCGCGTCCTCCTGGCCGGGGCGTTTGGGAACTTCGTCAGGGCGCGGAGCGTGGTACGCATCGGTCTGCTGCCCAGTGTCCCGCTGAGTAAGGTCGAATTTATAGGCAACGCTGCAAGCACCGGCGCCAAAATGGTCCTTGCCGCCAAAACCTGCCGGGAAACGGCAGAATCTATTGCAAAGCATACCGAGTATATCGAACTCGCCGGACGCGCCGATTTCCAGATGCAGTTTGTAGACGCCATGATGTTTCCCGAGTCCTGAGGCCCAACCGTGGGATATCAATACGGCGGCTACCAGAGCAGAATCCGGTTCGGCGGGCAGCTCACCCCCGCGGTCAAAGCCCTTCTCATCGCAAACGGCGCCGTCTTTCTGGTCCAGATGCTGCTGCGGACGCAGTCGCTGCGGGCGCTGGATGCCTTCTATCAACTCTTCGCCCTCACACCGTCCGACGCCATCGGCGGGCTGCGGGTGTGGCAGTTCATCACCTACAGCTTCCTCCACCAGGTCGGCGGTGCGCTGCCCCTGCACATCATTTTCAATATGTTCCTTTTGTGGATGTTTGGCGGCGACGTAGAACTGGCTCTGGGCCGCCGCCGGTTCCTCTGGCTCTATTTCGCAGCAACACTCGCCGGCGGCGTCTGCATGATACCGTGGTACCACGCGTCCATCCTGGGCGCGTCCGCCGCCGTCTTCGGCGTGATGGCGATGTATGGGAGGCTTTTCCCCGATCGGCGGCTCCTCATCTGGGGCATCGTGCCGGTCAAGGCCAGAACGCTGGTGCTTATGCTGGCCGGGCTCAACCTGCTGATGGCGATGCAGGGCAGCCAGACAGGCGTCGCACACCTCGCACACGTGGGTGGGTTCGCGGTCGGATGGTTTTTCCCACATCTCGAGGGCGTTGCTCGGAGTTTTATTCAGCAAACAAAACGCAGAAAATATCTCCGCACGGAGCAGCAAGACAAGGCTGACGAAGAAAAGGCAGACCAGCTCCTCGCTAAAGTCGGACGCGAGGGCCTGGGCAAGCTGACCCGGAGCGAGCGCCAGTTCCTCAACCGCGCCAGTAAAAAGTTCCGACGCTGATTTCACCTCGCAAAGGAGGACGCACGCATGAGCAGGCTGAAGCAGATACCTGAGAGTGAAGCCAAAGGTAAGGTCGCGAAGATGTATGAGGGCATCAGGGGTAAACTCGGGAAGGTACCAAACGTGCACCAGGCCATGGCACCCAACCCCGGGTTCCTTGAGTCCATGCTGAAACTGTCCCAGGTTGGCGGCAAAGGCCTGGACGTGAAGACGAAGGAACTAATCAAGATCGCGGTCAGCGCCGTCAATAACTGCCAGTATTGCCTCGACGCACACTGCAAGATTGCCAAGATGCAGGGAGTGACAGACGAGGAAATCCACGCCGCAATAGAGACCGCAGCGGCGGTGAGTGCCTTCAACGTATTCAACCACGGCGCCGACCCCGAAAACGACTTCCAGCCGGAATAAAAACCCTCCGGCCAAACCTTCGGAAGTTGTAAGCGCCATGGCGCCTCCTCGGTGTATTGCGCCTTGTGAAGCAGGTGCAAAAGGCCTGGAGGTGTGGCCCGCCCGCGCCCCCCCCCGGCAAGGCTAAGCTAAGGCGCCAGCAATAAGGCGCATATCCGCGCAATAGCAGCAGTTCCCATGAAAGGAGCCCAACCATGAAGAACCGGAT
>JAUWIN010000026.1 GCA_030605345.1 Candidatus Brocadiia bacterium | reverse complement strand
GTCAGGGCGGGCGGCATACACAACGGAAAAGATTTCACGCCAAGCCGTGCGGGATTTGGCGCGCAGCTGGCGCGGCGGTGCGGGGCTTGTCTGCTGGCGGGAACTGCCGGGTTTTTGATAAAATACCGCGGTCTTTTCGGAGGGGCCGGCCTCGTATGATTTATGTTGTTGCGGCGCTCCTGATGGTGGTGAACACGGCGTGGTTGGGGCTGGTCTTGCTCCGGCTGCCGGGGGTCTGGCTGATGGTGTTGTCGGCATGCCTGGCGGCGTGGTGGCAGGCGGACGAAGGGATGTTCAGCCTCGTCACGTTAGGCGTGGTTTTGTTCCTCGCGATACTCGGCGAGGTGCTCGAGTTTTTGGCTGGAGTGGTGGGGTCGAAACGCGCAGGCGGCACCCGCTGGGGCGCGGCTGGCGCGGTCTTGGGCAGCATAGCGGGGGGACTGGCGGGGACGTTTCTTCTGCCCGTCGCCGTGCTCGGCTCGGTGATTGGGGCCTGCGCCGGTGCCTGCCTGGGCGCGGTGGGGATGGAGCTCGCTGTCGGCCGCAGAATAGATGCAGCCGTCCGGTCAGGCCGCGGCGCCGGCGTCGGCACTTTCGGCGGGATTCTGGCCAAACTGGGGACCGGTGTGGCGGTCTGGGTGATAATTGCGGTGGCCGCGTTCTGGCCGTAGTCGCGGGGAAGCGTCCGTGCCACCCGGGAAGGGTGCCGGAGCACGTTGCGAACCGGACAGGATGCGGCGGCGAGAGGGGCGTGGTCAACTTGTGGAAAAGTCTTTGCAGACACTCAAGGCTGCCGGTCTCGGGATCTCGGCGGGATCTCGGTGCCTGGCACCGAGGTGGGATATAACCGATGGAGATATAGCGAGTTATGACGCCCCTATTACTTTCGTGGGGCGCTTCTACACTAAGCGGGCGAACCAGTTTGGTCAAGTCAGCGGCACACCGGCCAGTCATGTTCCGTTACGCTTGCGGTCATGCCGTCGAGGTGGTAGTATCGCGCAGATGCGGCGACGACGGGGAGGGCGTTCGCGGAGAGCAACGTGACACGCGCGGCAAGGAAGTACCTGATGGTGGTCAATCCGACATCGGGGCTTGGTTTGGGCCGGCGGAGCGCTCCCCGTCTTGGGGCGCTGCTCCGCGAGCGGGGCTGCGAGGTGGAAGTTTCCTGGACGACCCGCCCGGGTGACGCACTTGATGCTGCCGCCCACGCGGACGCGGACGAGGGCTCGGCGGGGCTGTGCGTCGGCGGCGACGGCACGCTGAACGAAATCGTCAACGGCCTCGGCGATAAGGGCATACCAGTCACCCTCTTCCCCGCGGGCACAGGCAACGTGCTCGCCAAGGAATACGCCATCCCATGCAATGTGCGACGGTTTTGCGATATGGTCCTCCGCGGGAGAACCGAAATGCTCGACGTGGCGGCGATTGGCGAGCGGCGTTTTATACTGTTTGCGGGCGCCGGGTTCGACGCCGCGGTCAGCAGGTCAATATACCAGCGACGCACCAGGCGATTCTGCATGCTCGGCTACGTGACCCACATACTGAAGATACTGGCGACGTATCGCTTTCCACAGATGGAGGTGACGGTGGACGGGAGCCCGGCCGGCACGGCCCCCGGTGTGCTCGTAACCAACATGCACAGTTACGGGGGGCCTTTCGAATTCGTGGGTCAGGCCAGCCCGACGGACGGGCTATTGGACGTCTGTCTGATGCGCGGCAGCAGCCGGCGGGATCTGCTCCGATATATGTGGGGCGGGCTGAGGCACCGTATTCTGGAATACGCGGACACGACACATCTGCGAGGGAAAGTGATAGAACTCAGATGTACGGAGGGAGCGCCGTTGCAGGTTGACGGCGATTTCGCCGGAACGCTGCCAGCGAAGATTGAACTGCTCAACGTGCGGGTCCCCGTCATCGTTCCTTAGGGGGGCGGGTCTCTTGGAATGGGAAGAGATGGAGGCCGACCTGGCCCGCATTGCGGAGCGGCTGGGGATCGAGGTCCGACACGTCCGCTACGAGGGGGAGGGCGGGTTCTACAGCGTCGGCGGCAAACAGATGCTGGCGGTGAATGACTCGCTGGATACCCCAGACCGCGTCGCCGTGATGGCGAAGGCGTTGGCGAAGGTCCGCGGCACGGAGGATATGTATGTGGCTCCGGCGGTGCGGCGACTGCTGGACAGATACGTGTCGGAAGAATCGGAAGGACAATACTGATGCAGTTATCAGAGTTTCAGCGGCTGGTGGAACGGATATACTACCAGCGGGACAACGCCCGTGGTGCGGCCGGCACGTTCGTCTGGTTTGTGGAGGAGGTGGGCGAGCTCGCCAGCGAACTCCGCCGCAGCGGACCGAAAGCCAGAATGGCGGAGGAGTTCGCCGATGTCCTCGCATGGCTCTGCACACTTGCCAGCATCTCAGGGGTGGAGCTGGAGGAAGCAGTCAAAAAATACGCTGACGGATGTCCGCGCTGTGGAAATGCACCGTGCACCTGTTCGGCCAAGGATTAGGACTGCGCCCGTGTTTATCACCCGTGCGGGGTTTATGCTGGCGCCAAACCAGCGCAACGGAGTAAAATTGTTACGGAACCACAGGCGGGTTGTGAAGGGAGTTCGGTATGGCAAAGCATAAAGGGAGTCTGCTCAGGCAGCTGACACTGAGCCTTGGCCTGGCAATTGTTTTCCTCAGCCTCGCTTCCTTTTGCTACCAGTATCGGGTCGAAAAGCGCATCCTGACGGGGAGCATATGCGACGACCTGAGGAACCAGGCCAACCAGCTCCGCACCCGGCTCGGCCAGGCAGAAACAACAGAAGAACGGGACGCAATCGCCAGCCAATACATCGAGACGCTTGGGCACCTGGGAGAGGGACAGCGAGAAGTTGTTGTGGTGGACAAGGACAGCAGGATCGTCGCGTCGAACGGCGGCCAAGAGCCCGGGCAGCCTGCTGGGAGCGAAATACTACGTGAGGCCATGGCTCCCGGCGGCTCCAGCGGAGAGGTGTGCAGGGAAGCTGCCGGCAAGTACATCATCGCCTTGCCCTGCTACGCTGACGCTGCCGACGCAAGGATCAACGGAGGGGTCTTGCTTAAGCAGCCGCTGACCGCGGTCGCCCACCTTGCCAATCGGCTCATGCTGAGTGCGTTCGTCGCCCTTGCGGTTACCCTCGTGGTCATCGTCCTGGTGGTCTATGCGGTGCTTCGACTCAAGGTACACAAGCCGATGCATGCGATTTTCATGCAGGAGTACCGCATCCGCGAGGGCGACCTGGCAAGGATCGAGGCGGAAGACCCGGGCAACGAATTCTCCGACCTGTACGCGATGTACAACGAGATGGTAGTCCGTATCGCCGAGCAGAAAAAGGCTATTCTTGACCAGAAGGACCACGCAGCGCTAGCCCACCTTGTGCGGCAGGCCATCGCGCAGTTGACGGCGCCGCTCGATGAGATCCTCGCCGAAAGCAGGACTCTGCTGGAGCACCAATCGTCGGTGTCGGAGGCGGATCAGAACACGCTCAAGCAGATCATCGCTCACATCACGCGGATCGCCCGCGAATTGAAGTCGATCGTGGTCGAGGGGGACAAGAGCACTACCTGGCTGAGGCGCGAAGCCAAAAAAATCCGGGAGTACAAGAAAGTATCCGGGGGCGAGGAAAAGGATGAGGGGAAGCAGGGGCTGGAATAACACCGGCCGGTGGGGCTTGCGCACGTAAAATTTCTTGTGCCGTTCAGCCAGTTCCCGCGCAGGTGCGTTCCAGCCGCTCGAGCGTCTTCACCGAGTGCCGCTGTTCGATGCCTCTTTGGTCGCCCCCGCGGCGGGCAGGACCGCTAACGACAACGCAAACCAGACTTGACACCCCAGCAGTCTCCGCCTAAAATTCGCCTGTATCATGACAAAGCCCAAACGCAGCCAAACCTCACCGCCCGAAGTACCAGACGACGCGCAGGACCACCCGGCCGAGCACCGCAGTCAAACCCGCAGGATGCTTTTCATCTGCATAGTCATCATCATAGTCACACTCGCCCTGATAGTCACCGAGCTGATGAGCTAAAGCACGGGAATCGCGCCCATGGCCAAGCAATACGGCATCCCGCCTTCCGCCCTTCGGTCTCGTCTGAGACAGGGCAAGATTGCACCAGTGTATCTTATCGCGGGCGAGGAGCCTTTCCTCGTCGATGAGGCTATTAGCTCCATCGCCGAGGCAGTTGCTTCCAGTGGCGGATGTTCTAAAAGCTTCCACCACGGCAACGAAGCGAATCTCGCAACCGTCCTCGATGACGTGCGCACGATGAACCTGTTCAGCCCCAGCCGCCTGGTCACCGTGGCGCCCGCCGACCGGTTCGTGGAAAAGTACAACCAGCGCCTCGCCGCCTACACCCAAAGCCCGGCCCCCAACGGCTGCCTGGTGTTCGTTGTCGTCAAGGCCGATGGCCGCAGGAGATTCACCGCCGAGGTGAAAAAGGCGGGCGGGCTGGTCGCCTGCAATCGCGTGCGCGAAGACGATATCGTCCCCTGGGTCAGAGCGCGTGCCAAGGCGATGAACCGGCGGATCGACTCCGCCGCTGCGGCACGGCTCGCGGAGTTTTTGGGTACTGACTTGGCGGCGCTGGCGGGTGAGCTGGAAAAACTCGCGATCTACGTCGGCAGCCGGGGGAAAATCGCCACCGACGACGTGGAAGCCGTCTCACTCCGAGACCGCAGCCGGGTTATCTACGAACTGACGGACGCCCTGGGCCGCAGACAGCCCGCACAGGTCTTGGCCATACTTGACCAGCTGCTGGCACATGGCGGAAAGGAGGGCAAGCCAACCAGCATCCTGTTCCAGGTCTCGCGCCACGTGCGCCGGCTGTGGCAGGCGAAGGAACTAATCGGCAAGGGGGTGGAACCCAAAACGGCTGCAGAACACTTGGGGATTCGGCACTTCGTGGATCAATTCCTCGGCCAGGTCGAGATGTTCACCATCCGTGAATTCCGCGAGAACTGCTCCGCTCTCCTCGACTGCGAAGGGAAACTCAAAAGTTCAGCAGTTGACAGCGCCAGTTGGAGGATACTGCTGGAAACTACATTCCTCCGGCTGGTCCGTCGTCAGAACAAGGCCGCCGGCACCACCTGATTGACACCGCCCCCGTCCCAGGTAGAATCGGGCGGTGCAACAAACAGCGTCTCCGGGAGAAGTGCTGTGAGAATCCTGGTCCTTGTGTTGAGCCTTATCGTCGTCGGTCCCGCCGTCGCTGCTGCTGCGGACGCCGAGAAGCCCCAAACCCCGGCGCAAAACAAAAGTGACAAGGTTAACCCGGCCGCGTACCGTATCCTGGTCAAGTACGACGACTATACCCTCGACGCTATCAGGAAAGAAATACGCAAGGAGGTCGTAAAAGCGCTGGAAGCGCGACGGCGTCGGCTCAATCTATCTCAAGAACAGGCGTCGGCGCAGCTCGAGAAGGAACTCGACAAGTACGAGGAAGAGCTCGAAGCAATCAAGAAAGCCCGGAAACAGGAACACGCGTGGCGCAAACGCGGCGACCTTGCCGAGGCCGAAAAGTGGCGGCGGCTAAAGCTTGAACGGACCCGCAGGGCACTTGACCTTGCCCGCCGCGCCAGCCTCATCGAAGACGCCCTGGTGGCTCTGTCCCTGGAGAACTGGCGGACCGACGAACGCAGGGAGCGAGCCATCGCCCGGAAGGCGCTCAAACGGCTGGAGGCGATGATGGAAGAAATACGGTCCCGCGAAGAAGCCGAGCGGCGCCAACGCGGCCGCGCAGTCGCCCCGCCGCACGAATGAAACTCAAACCACTTCACCAATGGCCGACCGACTACCACGCCGCCGTAGCCGTGCAGCACCTGCTCAGCAAGCATATAGTCATCAAGCCGCTCCCGAAGAACATCACTCTGGTTGCCGGCGCCGATGTTTCATACGACAAGGGCGACGACTTGATGCACGGGGGAGTAGTGGTGATGCAGTTGCCGGGGTTCGACGTTGTGGAGACGCAGTCGGCCTCGATACGTGTCGCCTTCCCTTACATCCCCGGCCTGCTCAGTTTTCGTGAGGCTCCGGCGCTGCTGGGAGCTTTCCAGAGACTGTCGCGGTCGCCCGACGTGGTTATTTTCGACGGGCAGGGCACAGCGCACATGCGTGGTATCGGCCTGGCCTCGCACGTGGGCATCTGGCTCGGTGTGCCGGCGGTTGGGTGCGCCAAATCGCGCCTGGTAGGCGAACACCGGGAAGTCGGGTCATCCCGCGGGCGCCGAGCCGCATTGCGGTATCGCGGCCGGGTCGTCGGCTCGGTTGTCCGCACCCGCGACGACGTAAAACCGGTTTACGTTTCGCCCGGACACCTGGCGGACGTGTGTTCCTCGGTTAGGCTGGTGCTCCGGTGCGCCCGCAAGTTTCGCCTGCCCGAGCCGGTTCGCGCCGCGCACGCGCTGGTGAACCGCGTTCGAAAAGCCCACCAGCGGCCCCGGCACGGGTCGGCCTGAACACGCGCCGCTGGCTGCGATTCAGAGGATAAGCATGGCGTCGCCGTAGCTGTAGAAGCGGTAGCGCTTCCGCTTGGCCTCTTCGTATGCGGCAAGAATCAACTCTCGCGTGGCGAACGCGCTCACCAGCATCAGCAGCGAACTCTTCGGCAGGTGGAAGTTGGTGACAAGGCTGTCAACGACGCGGAAGCGATAAGGCGGGCGGATGAACAGGTCGGCCCATCCTTCGCCGCTGGTGATGCGCGTTTCACCATTCGTGGCGAGCGTTTCCAGCGCCCGGCAGGTGGTCGTCCCCACGGCGACAGTGCGGCCCGCTCGATTGATTGCTGCTGCGGCCTGCGGCGTTACTGAGTAGTACTCGGAGTCAATTACATGTTCCTCGATGTTCTCGGCTCTAACCGGTTTGAACGTCCCTGGGCCTACGTGCAGGGTGATGCTGGCGACGGCGCAGCCCCTGGACTCGATCTGCGAGAGTAGTTCAGGCGTGAAGTGCAGGCCGGCTGTCGGTGCGGCAACTGCGCCCGGCTTCTTCGCATAAACCGTCTGATACCGTTCGACGTCTTGCTCGGCGTGCGCGTCGTAACCCCTTGGCCGCTTGAGGTATGGCGGGAGCGGAACACGGCCGATCCGCTCCAGCACCGCACCGAGCTCGCCAGCGCAGAAGAGTTCGACAAGCGAAGTTCCGGCTTCGTCCCGCCCCAGCAGTTTGGCCGAGAGTTCGTCGCAGAAGACAATTTCCTCGCCGTCCTCGAGGCGGCCTCGGCAGTTCAGCATCGCCTCCCATACGTTCCCTTCTTCAGAGGTGCCGGCGGTGTGGCGCCGCGCGCGGCGTATGAGCAGGACCTCGACCGTTCCGCCCGTCTTGCGTTTCCCGTACAGGCGGGCGCGGAGGACACGGGTGTCGTTCACCACCAGGACGTCGCCGTGGCCCAGGTATTGGGGCAGGTCGGAAAAGGTACAATGCTCAGTGGCGCCCGTTTTCCTGTGAAGTACCAGCAATCTCGACCGGTCTCGCTTCGCCGCCGGTTGCTGGGCGACTAACTCCCTCGGCAGGTCGTAATCGAACAGGACGGTTTTCATTCCGGCTTGAGGTCTATCCGGACTTCGGCATTGCCGGTGTACCTGATAAGTTGAGCGTTCTGATCGAACTCGATAGTTTCCGCCACTGCGGAGGTGTCGGGCGCTGTCATTCGAGCGGGTCTTCCGGCCAGCTTCCCCAGCCTCCGTGACGGGTCCCACTCGAACCTGTTGCCGGAGAAGTGCTCATCCTTACCCCGCAGTGCTACGTTCTCCTCCGCAACCAGCCGGGTCAGTTCCGGTTCTGCTTTGCCCTTTGCCTGCTGGAAGTGCAGGGTCAACCTGTCGCAGTTTATTGTTCCTGTCGGGCCGGAGAGAACCACGTGTTGGTGAAAGCAGGCGCGGTTCTCCACCCTGTCGAAAACCAACTGGCCAAGGCAGGAGATAGTCATCGGCGCAGCCTGGCCGCGCGTTTCGGGTGCTGCTTCCGAACCGGGCAAAACAGCAAAGCGCTCGGCGGCTTCCACGCCATGGATGACCATTACCACGTTCCTTTGCAGCCTGAGCCAGGACTTGGTTATTTTTTTGCCGGTCGTCTGCTTGAATACTGTCATCCCGTCGCCTGTCAAATCGCGTGTCCGGCTGGTCATGGTAACTTTTGACTGCGAGGTAATGGTACGCGTTTTAATTTGCTTCTTGTTATCCCACGTGCATTCAAGTTCGGCCTGTGCCGTGCTGATGCGGATCGGGTCTTCGCCGAACAGTTTTGTCCGGACGTGTCCGTCGAGTTTTGCCGTGTCCATGTTTGCGCTGTGTCCGTAGGTGCCGCGGTCGGCGCGGAGGTACAACTCCTTCCTGCTCCTTTGCTGGCCGTTTTCCTGAACCACCTCATAGGTGTAGAGGTCAACGTGGGAACAGGCATATTCATGGTCGGAAACCGGTCGGGCGGTCCGGGCCCGCAACTCCCATTCCAACATGCCGGTCTGCTTGTCGTGGCGCGGCCACACGATGTTGCGGAACAACACGTCCGCCGCATCAGCGCCGCTTCCACACAGCAGTACCGCAAGCATCACGCACCATCGAATGGTCACGGCGTGTATCTCTCCATCACTTTACACCACTTGCCTTGGGCCTTGAGTATCTTTTCTGCGACCTCGCGGATGGCGCCGCGCCCGCCGGGCGCCCGTGTGACCCAGGCCGCAAACTCTTTCACCTCGGCCACAGCGTCTGCCACCGCCACCGGGAAGCTGGCGCACCTCATCGGGGGGATGTCGGGAAGGTCGTCCCCCACGTAACACACCTCCGCATCCGAAAGCCCGTTCTCCTCGAGGAGGTCGCGGTAGGCGGGCAGTTTGTCCTGAGCCCCGGTGATGCAATGTTTGATGCCCAGGTTCGCTGCACGATGATGCACCGGGGCAGACTCTCGTGCAGAAAGGATGGCGACCGTGATCCCGTTCCTCATCAGATACTTGATGCCAGATCCGTCCCTGACATTGAAAGTCTTCGACTCGGTTCCGTCTCCGTTGAACACCACCGACCCGTCGGTAAGGACACCATCGACGTCCGTGATGACCATCCTGATACTGAGAAGTTTCTTTCCAGCGGAGCGGTCCGAGAAGACGCCCCGAGAATTCCGGTGCTTCATTGAAGTGAGAACCTCCTGACAGCACGGTATGGAAGCAGAGAGCGCCCCGGCCCGTTGTCTTCTGCGGCCTCTTTCGGCGGCATCCGGCGCCGGTTGGAGATGGTGCATATATCTTTCACATTGATGCGATGTTGGCCGGCGAACGGGACATCAAGCATAAAACCATCACCGTCGAAGGCGCGAATGCGGCCGCTGAGCAGGTCACCGTTTCGGAACCGCACCTACACCACCTCAACAGGCGCTTTACCCGCGGCCCCGCCGAAGATAATGGCACTGACCTCGGACAAGTCCAGTTCAAATCCAGCGAATGACGCGTTGACCCGGAGCACGCCGTTATGGAGCCACTCGACCCCGCAGGTTATTGGGTCGCCGTTGACGAGTATTCCGCGGCCGCCGCTGGGGGAATCGCGCTTCGCAGCCTCGAACCCCTGCTTTATGATGACCCGGTCTATGCCTGCTCCGCCGCCCCCCCAGGGCTTCCCCTTCACTACAAAGGTTACCGCATCCCCCCGGATGCCGGTCAGCCTGCCTGAGAGGTGGTCGCCGGAAGCCATCACCAGCTTGTGGGGCTCGGACGGCTCCCGCCCGGTTTCTTCCCGGTATCCGAGCCTGCATTCGTATGGGATTTGACCGGGCGAGTGTAGCGCCTTGTGCATCCACCTGAAGGCCGCCACGCGGCGCCCAGCCGCCCACTCGGCGGCGTAGAGTTGGCGGTAAAGGTCAACCGTTTCGCGTTCGAGCGAGGCCGCCAGTTTGCGCCCGCCTGACTGCCTTTTTACCCTTTCCACTGCTTCGGCAAGGCGCTGTAGCGCCTGCTCGTTGTTGCCTTGGCTCCGCAGGAGTCGCGCCTCCATGGCGGCGACCCACGGGTCCCGCGGGTAGTGCGCGGCGGCACTCTCCAGCAACTTTGATGTGCCAGCGCTGCTGCCGAGAACGCATACACTGTTTTCGGAAACCAGCGCCACCGAGTCGCGGTCGCAACACACATTTACCATCTCCCCACCCGGAAAGTCCAGCGGCGCAAACCGGACCAGTTCGCCGGAAGCAGCCCCCAGTACCCACACTCCTCCGTTGGTGGCGACCAGCACGCCCCTGTCCGTCACCCGCCCAAGGCCGACAGGGCCGGGCTCAGGGACCGGCCAGGTCCAAAGGATGGAACCGTTGTCGGCGCTGAGGCAGCGAACATCTTTCCCTGCGATAATTACACGCTCGCTTTCCAGGTCTCCACCGGGGCCGAGTGCTCCGAGCAGGCGCCACTCGCCGGGCATGTCCTTTCGCCACGTGACTTCCCCGTCAGAGATCCGTATCGAAATAACCTGCTGGCTGTCAGCGGGCCTGCAGACCACGCAATCCCCCGCCACCACCACCGGGCAATAGTTGCGGCCGTGGGACAGGTCAAGCCTCTGGTTCGTCACAAAACGTTTCTGACGCCGGTATGGGACCAGCCACCGTATCTCGCCGGTGGCCCCGTCGCAGTTGCCGATGACGCCGCGGCCGTTACAAAAGACCAGGCCGGAGCCGACGCGCACAATTGAGGACGGAAACGACGTCCTGTAACCCGACTTGGGCATGCTCCCGCCTGCCGACGTGCACCACACCACCCCGCCGTCCGAACGGTCGAACGCAAGCAGATATACCTGCCCCCTGGAAGTCTCCAGCATCACATACGCTTTGTCCTGTCGGCACAGCACCGGAGAAGAAAACGCAATGCGCAGCGCCTGGTCGCGACCTATCGGGTCCACCGCGGCGAAGGAGTTGCAGTTTTTGGACCATATTTCATGGCCGGTTTCGGCATCGCATGCCGCGAGTCTGGCGCCGCCGCTCACGAAAACCGTCCGCCTGCCAGGGCGGTCGGCTGCGGGATACACCCGGCAATAAAAGTTCAACGGTCGGACGCTGCGGTAGTAGTCATTGTCGTAATTTGTGACCGCACGCCGCCACAATACCCGCCCCGTCAGCGCGTCGAACGCCTGGGCCGCGTCGGGAGTGTTGACATACAGGACGCCACCGGAAAGGTCGCCGTGGCAGCTGTACGTAATGCGGCCGGACGAACCGTAGTACCGGTCAATTCTGCGCGCGTAGCCGCTGCGGCATCTGGCCGCCCAGCGCACGAAATCAAACCCGGCCGGCACAGCAGGCGGCTTATCACCCGCCTTCATCCAGAGCGGCGCGGCAAACTCCTCCAGTTCCTCGGACCGCACAATCTTCGTGCCCCCGATCCGGACAGCCGTGCCCCTGTCGCCGAACAATTCAACCGCCCGCTTCAGAGCGCTATGGTTGCCGACCTCCGCCGCGGCCACTGCGGCCTTCGCCGCCACCAGACGGCGTTCCGGCTCCGGCACCGAAGCCGCATCCACGCGGTCCATCCAGCACAACCACCAGCCCAGCGCGCCGCGCACCTCGCCCTTCTCAAACAGAAACTGAGCCAGCAGGTTCATGCCGTCCGGCCCTCGGGAGGTGAACGCGAACTCGGAGGCCAGGGTGCGGGCGGCGGCGGCGTCGCGTTCGTTCACCGCGCGGTGGTATAGCCTCTCCGCCTCCGGACCGTAAAGCGTTCTGTATTGTAGTTTCGCCGGTTGCGGCAGCGCCGCCAATTTCTTCGCGCACAACACCCGGGCACTGGCATAGACTCCCTTGCGGACCTCTACCACCGTGTTGGCGGGGCGGGCGATATATTTTTGGCAAATCTCGATCGCCTTCAGCCACTCCTGCCTTGCGGCGAACCTGTCAACCAGTGCGATTTCGTCGCTGACATTCGGATCAATGGGGAGGAATCTGACCGAACTCGGCTGGCTCTCCAGCTCGCCCGCGCGCGCCGGCGGGATATACGGGCACAGAAACGCCGCCGAAACCGCGACGACAACGCCCAGTAGAATCTTCTTATCCTGGGGATTCATTTCGTCTCCGAGAGCTCCGCAGCCACTTCCTTCGCGGCGGCTGCCACTCGCACGTCCGTATCGTCCAGCATCCTCGCGACCGCCGGAGCTGCCCGGCTTGCGCCCGCTGCGCTCAGGGCGCGCACTGCTTGTTCGCGAACCAGGCCCGAGTCCTGGGTCAGCCCCTCTCTCAGCGCCGCGGTGGCATCATCTCCGCCCAGCTGGCCGAGCGCCTCAGCGCAGGCCGCCCGCACCTCAAGCCCCGGCGCGGACTTCAGACCTTGAATCAACCGGGGGACGTATCCCCGGTTGCCGGTCTCTCCGAGGGCGCGAGCTGCGGCGGCGCACACAGCGTCGGCATGTGCCCGGTCAAACGCCTGTTCCACCGCTTTCATCGCAGCCGGCGTGCCGATTTCCCCCAGCGCCGTGACCGCGGCCAGCCGCGCCCGCAGGCGGCCAGAAGTTGCAATTTGGCTCAGTTTTTCAACTGCGTCCGCCGAACGCATCCTGCCGAGTGACCTGACTGCCTCGGCGACAGGTGCTTCTTCGGCCGCATCGTCGAGGATTTCCAACAGAGCGGCTTCCGCTTCTTCGCTGCGTTGGATTGTTCCGAGCGCTTTGACTGCTTCCGCGCGCAGGTGGAGGTCCCGGCGCTGCTCGACCAGGCCGATGAGTTTCTCCGAAAACGCCCTTCCTTGCGGGTGCATTATTGCTACGGACCGCACAGCCGCCAGCCTCAACTCGGGCTCAGGCGATTCGATGTACTTGACGAGAAGCCGCTGCATCTGGTTCGTGTTTGGCGCTAGCTTTTCCTCCGGGTGCGCGGCGAGGCTGCGGCTGAGCTGGAGCAGCGCCTTGGCCCTCACCTCGGCGGACCGCGAAGAGGCGAGGATGCGCCGGAGCACTTCCTCCACACTTTGCCCGCCCGCCGGCACCAGAGAATCGATGGCGGCAACCTCGGCCGACCTGCCCACATCGGAAATGGCGACTTCTTTGAGCACCTCAGCATTCTGTTCCGAACGGCCGGACAGCGCGGAGCACAGCGTCGCGGCCAGCGACTCGTCCCCGGCGTGGGCCAGCGCGTCCCGCAGAACGTGGTCGGCGGCCCCGTCTTTCGCCCGCGCCAGGAGTGGAGCGTAGAAGCGTTTTTCGTAGTCCGTCCCGTCTTTGAAGCGCTGGACGAGCAACTCGAAACCATCGGCGGACGCGCCGAGCCGGGCTGTGGCCCAGTCCGCCACACGAGAAACCTCGCCGAACGAACTCCGGGCGACCTTGCGACACAGTGGCGCATACTGGCGCGCCCGAATGGCGACCAGGGCTTTCATTGCAGTTTTGGTCAGTTCTTCGGACTGGTTGGCTTTTACGACAGCGGCCAGCCGCGGCGCTGCCCGCCGCTCGCCCATCTCGCCAAGCGCCTGGTACAGGCGGCAGAGCAGTCGCTCGTCGGTCGTCTTGCCGACGGCCTCGAGCAATGTGTCGGCGACGGACTTGAGACGCGTCCTCCCCAGGAGTTGCGTGATGGCCTCCGCCGAGGTCGGTGGGACGTTGTGTTGGCAGAGCATGGCAGCGAGCACAGCGGCCACTTCGGCGTCGCAGAACTGGACAACTGCACCCACTGCGGCGCTGCGGACGCGCGGGTCGTCGTCTTCGAGCGCGAGCAGGAGGGGACCTACCGTGCGGCGGTCGGCCTTGCCGCTGATATTACGCAGACAGGACAAGCGGACTTGGGTGCTGGTGCTGCGTTTGAGCAAGTCCACGTAAAATGGAACCAGCGAGGCATCGCTGAAGGAGCCCACAGCGCGAAGCGCTGCGCCTTGTACCAATGGGTCTGCGGCGCGGAGCGACTTTCGGAAGAAGGGAAGCGCCCTGCGGTCTTCGAGCCCGGCAAGCAGGTCGATTAGGAGCACAATGGTTTCGGTTTTATCCTCGGCCTGGGCGGCCTCAAGAAGTTGGGGGGCCATCTCTTCGTCCGCGATTTGCCTGACAGCCCTGGCTGCGGCGCGGCGGACGTCGCCGGCGGTGTCGTTTCTTAGTATCCCAATCAAGAGGGGAGCCATTTCATCGTCTGCAACTTTTGCGAGCGCTTCCACGATTCTCAAGCGGGTAGCCGGGTCGGTGGTCTGAAGTGCTTCGCCGAGCGTCTCCGTTACGGCCGCAGGCTGGAGTTTACCGGTTGAGAGGCGGCTGACGAGGGCGTTTACGGCCGCCTGGCGAGCCGCGGAATACGTCTCGTTCCTTATCGCCCTGCACAGAGCTTTCGTGGCGCCGGCGCCCTCGATTTTGCTGATGCAGTTTATGGCCGCCAGTCTCAGGCTGCCGTCGCCCGCCTCCAATAATTTGGGCAGGCGAGGCAGGAGACGGGCGTCGCGGATGTCCCTGTCGTTTATTAAGTTGACGCACACCTTCAATACTTCCAGGTGTTCCTCCTTCCGCACGAGGCGGATGAGAAATTTGTCGGAGAGAGCGCCGCCGAACCGGGACAGTGCCGTCAGCGCCGCCGCCCTGACGCGTGCGTCGGGTGAGGTCAAAACCTTTTTGAGCAGTGGCACGGCGTGCTTGTGGCGGACCTGCCCGAGCGAGTTGATCAGGGCGACGCGCACCTGGGGGTTTTCTTCCGTTTCGCAGGCGCGGACTATGGCGCTTGCGGCGCGGAGCGAGTTCACCCGGCCAAGCGCGGAGGCTGCTGCGCTTCTGGTCTGCGGCCCTCCGTCCTCGAGGGCGCTTATGAGAGCATCTGCCGCGTTGGCGACTTGCGAAGGCCCAAGGTACCGTATGGCGGTCTGGCGGGCGCGGTCGGTCTGGCCCTCCTTGATTACCCTGATGAAGATGGCGGTTTTATCTTCCTCATTCAGATAGGACCGGGCGGCGTAAAGCGCCTGGATGCCGACCGACTGGTCAGGGTCCTCGACCGCCTGCTTCAGGAACTCGGCAGCATCCTGTTTAAGCAATGCTGCTATGGGTTGAACCATGTTCCTTCGCTGCTGGCCGGGCGGTTCTTTGCGGTATATCGCGATTAACTGTTGCGCGGTAGTCTCATCGCCGACCTGGGCAAGGGCCGCAAACGCGTAGCGGCGAATGTTAGTCTTGCTGTCGCGATGCCTGGCTATCTGGAGGAGGTGGGGGATGGCCGGTTTATGCTTCAACTTGCCCAATGTTCTTAGAGCTTGCGACTGCACGTAATCATCGTCGGAAGACCTGGCAAGTTCCAGCAGCCTGGGGCCGTATTCCTTGCCGCAATGGGTCGATATGCTGCTTATGGCCTGGTGGCGGACCTTGTTATTGGGGTGTGTGAGGAACTGGAACATCAGGTCAACGCCGGCCTTTCCGGCGGCGGAGCCCACGCTAGCCACAGCGCTGGCCTGAACGTCGCTCGGTTCCGCCGTAATGGCGTGGTAGAGTGCGTCACGTGCATCAGGGCCGAACGACAGGAGCGCCCGGAGTGGGGCGGCGCCTATGTTCTCCCATCGGTGCTTCTGAGACGTGGCTATAACGCTGTGGACGAATTTCGTCTTGACCGCGGGTGATAGCGCTTTGGTGGCTCCCTGCTCGATGTATTTGCTCGCGGCCCAGTAGGACACTTTGGGGTGAGGGTCGCTGAGGGCGTCCGAGATATATCCGCCGTCGGGATGCCACGTGGTTAGGGTCTTATATGCGGCGAGGCGGACCGCGGCGAGCCGGTCGTCAAGGAGGGCCTTGAGGGCTGGCTCCAGCTTCGCCCTGTCAACGGGGCGCGCGTCAGAAGCGGCGGAGGCGGCGTGCGCCCTGACCGCCCAGTTGCTGTCGCTGAGTGCGGCGGCCGTCATCTCTCGCAGGTCGGGGGCGTCTATCTGCGAAGCGACGGTGAGCGCGTCGCGCCGGGCGGTCCAGATTTTCGAGTTGAGCAGTGCCCGGACGTGGTCGAGCGCTCGGAGTCCGGCGTTGCGGAGCGTGGCCATTGCGGCCTCTCGGTCGGCGAAGGAAGTGTTCCAATCGTTGAGCCTCCGGGCGGCGCCGTCCAGTGTATCCGGGCTGCTGGCGGACTTCGCCGGTGAGGGGAACGCCGCGCTGAAAAGCAAGAGGGCGGTAATAAGGAGTGAACGCCGAACCATCGCCGGACTCCAACAAATCGGACCCGCGGGACGCCGCAGGACAGGCTCCTAAATCACATTTTAGCGGAGACCGGTGCGCGGCGCAACAGACACTTGCGGCCGCGTGATTCGGCAATTGCGTCAGTTCTTTCGTTGGTGCGTCTGGCGGTACTTTACATCAATGGGGATTTCGCTGAACGGGAGGCGGCTGCGCAGGAAGTTGCTGATGAACCTTCGATGGTTCTGGCGAAAATAGTCGGGGTAATTCACGAACAGTACTATGGTTGGCGGGGCCGTGTCCACCTGGGTGCCGTAGTAGATTTTGGGGCGTTTTCCCGTTCTGCCTGCTCTTTGCGGTTGTGTTTTCAGTTCTTCGATGGCATTATTCAGGTCGGACGTCTGAACTCGCACACGAGCCTGTTTCCACAGCGACCTGGCAAGGTCGAGGGTTGACTGAACCCGCTGGTTTTGCAGTGCCGAAACGAAAGAGATAGGAGCGCTGGAGAGCGCGGGCAGTTCGGCGGAAATATAATTCACGTATTTGCTGGTTGGGACGTCTTGGACCAGGTCCCACTTGTTGACCACGATGATGCATGGTTTGAAGCAGCCGCAGATGTAGGCGGCGACCTTCTTGTCCACTCTCGAGACCTCGCTTCGTGGGTCGAGCATTAGCAGAACGACGTGTGCTCTGCGGATGGAGGACTCTGTACGCAGGCGGCCGTAGAACTGGATGGAGTCACGTGTCTGGCGTTTCTTGCGCAGGCCAGCGGTGTCGATGGCGACAAAAGTCTTGCCGTTCTTTTCGAACCTCACGTCCACAGCGTCGCGGGTGGTGCCGGGCAGTTCACTGACAATCATCCGCTCTTCGTTTGCGAGCGCGTTGATGAAAGTTGACTTGCCGACGTTCCTCCTGCCGACGATGGCGATTTTCGTCTCCACCGGCTTGGGCTCAACCGGGCCGGTTCCGGCGGCGAGTGCGAACAGTTTGTCCCGCAGCTCGCCCGTGTTCCTCTTGTGTAAGGCCGAGACCAGCATCGGCTCGCCCAGGCCCAGTTGGTGGAACTCGGCGGCAGCTGCGGCGCTCGCCGCCGCGTCGACCTTATTGTCGACCAGAACCAGCGGTTTGGACAGTGTGCGCAGGCGGGCGGCAATCTCGCGGTCCTGCGGAATCACCCCCTTGCTTCCATCGACCACTAACACCAGGGCGTGGGCTGCATTGACCGCGTAGTGGATCTGCCGCTCGATGTCCTCCGCCAGGATGTCGCGGGCGCCGAGGCCCATACCGCCGGTGTCCACCAGCTCCAACTGTGTGCCATCGGGCGAGGTAAGGGGGGTGGACAGGCGGTCCCGCGTCACGCCGCTCGTCTGCTCGACAATGGCTATTCGCATTCGGGCAAGGGCGTTGAACAAGGTGGACTTGCCGACGTTGGGTCTTCCGACTATGGCGACCACGGGCGGATTCATGGCTGGGCTTGCGGCGTGTTATCCGCCCCAAGCGCCTCCCCTGCCGCCGGGGGCGCGGCACCGCTGTCGATGTCCAGGTATATCTCGGAGGTGTCTGACAGGTCAACGCTCTTGCGAAGCAGTGCGTAGGTGATGGCTCGGAAGGACTGTACGAAGGACACACACCAGCCCACAACCATGCAGCCGAGGCCGCAGACCACGGCTCTCAGCAGGAAAACGGGTATCCACTGGGGAAAGGTGGTTTCCCGGCTGAGGGAGAACGTGAGGTTGTAGATGTCGCCGAACGGCTGTCCGAACCCGGCCCAGAGCGCGACCACGGCGCCGAAAAACCCGACCGCCGCCAGGAACACCACCACAGCGACGCACGGTATCCCGTAGGCCACGCCGACCAGCAAATAGAAAGCCAGGCGCCACGGGCGCCTGAGGACATAGTCGGCGGCCCGTGTGACCGCGTCAAAGGCGTCTGTGCCCTCGAAACTGACCGCGCTTACCATCACCCCGCGCCCGAAAATCAGCACGGCGCAAAGCAATACAACTGACACGGCCACAGCAAGGAGCAGCGGAACTGCGAGTACCGCCGCGATCCTGCCCAGCCAGAGCAGCCGCACGCTCCACAGCAACCAGGTGACGAAGACGGTGGCGCCAAAACCGACCACGCCGGCCACAACACCCCACCGGCCCGATCCTGTGAGCTGTTTGACAACAACCAGCGCGTATAGCGCTCCGAACGTCCCGCCGATGAAGACCACAGCGGAGAGCAGGTGACCGGCTCCCAGCCCGACCAGCACCCCGAAGGCGAACAGCGCCGCAACAAGCAGCGCCACTGCGACCGGCGGCCACAGATACGAACTGTATCTCGACGCTGCGAAGCGGCGCGCCTCACCCGCCGGGATACGTTCCTGTGCCGCATATTCAACCGCGGCGGCCCGGCTGACCGCTCCGCCGAAATAGGCCCAGGGCAGGTACAACAGCAGCACCAGCACCAGTGTCCATGGCACGACCTTTCTGAGCGTGGGGGCGTGCCTCAGCGCTCCCAACAGCTCCCCGCTGCGAAGGCGGGACCCGATATCCCCGAGTTCAGACTGGACGTCGGCCCAGGTCTTGCCTACGCCGTCCGTCAGGATTGCTAACCCCCAGGCGGCGTCACCTGCCCTGAAACTCGCGAGTGCGTCGTGGCTGATCTCGCCGCCGGTGAGTTGGCGGACTTCCAGGATTGCGAACAGCCCGAGGGTCAATACGAGGCAGGCAAAGACCACCCCGAGGAACCCCAGCCAGATTTTTGCCGGGTGGTTCGCGATTCTGAAGCAGCGGAACAGGTCAAACCAATCCGGCCGCCTGCGCTGGTCGTCGGCAGAACTAACCATGATTTATCCCCCTACCTGCGCGCTTTTGTGATAGTTTAGCAAAACTTTCCGCTTCCTTGCACCTGCTAGTCAGGTCGCGGTCTCGATTCATCGAGTTCGGCCAGGCGCTGCTGGAGCAACCTCAGGAGTCGGGTGTGTATCTGGCAGACGCGCGATTCCGTGATGTTCAGCACCTTGCCCACCTGCTTCATCGTAAGCCCTTCGAAGTAATACAGCATCACCAGCAGGCGTTCCGCCCTCGGCAGTTTCCTGACTTCCCGGTCCAGGATACCGCGTCGCTCCTTTTCCTGTAGGACGTCGGCTGGGTCACAGACGCCCTCCGCCTCCAGGACATCGATACCTCGCACGTCTTCGCTGCCGCTGTCGCGTGGCGCGCCCATGAGAGAGGCGTGGTTCTGGCCGCTTGGGGTGGGGCTGTTGACCTCGCTGAGCTTCAGCCCGGTTTTGCGGGCGATTTCGCCGGGCGTTGGCGTGCGGCCCAATTTGCTCTTGAGTGCCGCTGAGACAGCGGAGACCTTTGCCGCCCGGGTCTGTTGGGTGCGCGGGACCCAGTTGAGGTGGCGTAGTTCGTCAAGTATGGCGCCTCTTATACGCAGGGCGCAATAGGTGCCGAACCGGGTCCCGAGTTTCGGGTCGTACCGCTCAATGGCGTCCATCAGGCCGAAGGTGCCGGCGCTGACGAGGTCATCGGTGTCGATGGAACTGGGCAGCTCCGCGGCAAGGCGGGCGGAAACGGCCCGCACAAGGGGCATGTATTGTTCAACCAGGATGTTCTTGGATTCTCCCCATTCGCGCCGGCCAGGTGCCTCACCCAGTTCACCGGGGTCGGCGGGCGCAGTCGGCTCCTTGTGAGCGCGGGAACCGCCGCGGCGCTCATCTCCCCGGCAGCTAGTCGTCCCTCCCATGGGGCTCCTCTTCCTGTTGGGCCTCTTTCCCCAGGATTTCTGCAATCTCCCGCAGCGTTTTTGTCGGCTTCAGTTCCCGGAGCCTTTCGATGCGGTCAAACACCTTCTCGTCGTAGAGCCGATGCCCGGCCTGGGTCCGGCTGGTCTCCGGCAGGATTCCGAGGAGGGTATAGTGGTTGACCGTTGCTCTGGAGAGGCCGCTGTAATGGGCGACCTCGCCGATTTTGAACAATTTTTTGATAGGCCTTCTGGGCGACATTTCAAGATACTCGCTGTGGAGAGCAAACAACGCACAAGAGCCAAATCACAACAGGCACCGCCTACCACGCAGCACCTTTTCTATTGAATAATATATACTCTATACTTTAGAAAGTCAAGCGAAAATTGTGAGGAATTCTGTGTTTCAGACAGTTTTTCAGGAGGAGCCGGTTCTGCGTGGTTTCGAGCGGCGTTTGAGCCGGCTGATGAGTGTCTGGCGGGTGACGCCCAGCATCCGGGCGGCGCGGGTCTTGTTCCCGTTTGTGAGCGCGAGGGCCTTGTCTGTCTCGCTATTCTGCACCTCTTGAAGCGTGCGTACTGCGGCGGGCGCTTTGTCGGACGTGACTGTGAGGCGGCTGACCACGATCTCCTCGTCCTGGCCGGAAAGTATAATTGCTCGCTCGATGATGTTGGAAAGTTCTCGTATGTTTCCAGGCCAGTCGTAGGCCATGAGGGCTTCGATCGCGTGGGGGGTGAAGCGTTTGGGCTTCGGCACGGTGACCGCGCTGTTCCGCAGCAGATGCTGGGCTATCAGTGGGATGTCTTCCTTGCGGTCACGCAGCGGTGGCAGCTCGATTCTGACCACGTCGAGCCGGTATAGAAGGTCCTCTCTGAACCTGCCTGTTCTGACCTCTTTGAACAGGTCCCGGTTGGTGGCGGCGATGACACGGATATCGGTACAGCGCTCTTTGGTACTTCCGAGTGGGCGGAACTGGCCGTGCTCCAGGACCCGCAGCAGCTTGCCCTGAACAGCGGGTGAGAGCTCGCCGACTTCGTCCACGAACAGGGTGCCGCCGCCGGCAATCTCTACCAGGCCGGTCTTGTCGCGCACGGCGCCGGTGAACGCTCCGCGCTTGTGCCCGAAAAGTTCGCTCTCGAGCAAACTTTCCTGGAGTGTGGCGCAGTCCAGCACCACGAAAGGTCTCTCCGACCTGTCGCTGTTGATGTGAATGGATTCGGCCACCAGTTCCTTGCCGGTGCCGCTCTCGCCGGCTATGAGGACCGAGGCGGAGGTGGCGGCAACGCTCTTAATTGTGTGGAGCACCTCCTTGATGGCCTGGCTTTCGCCGACGATGCTCCTGCTTTCGGAGCGGGAGCGGCGAACGGACTCCAGATAGTCACGTGCGTTCTTGGCCTCGACCTTCAGCCTGTGCGCCTCGGAGCCGTCCCCGATAATCCAGAAGATTCCGTCCGGCGCGCCGTCCGAAGACGCGTCCCTTAACAATGTCGCAACGTCCATCGTATGTTGAGTTGTCCCATCCGGCCGGAGCAGCCGCCCGTTCAGTTCCACCATCCCCGTCCCCTGCTGGAGCAGGGCCTCGACCCGCGAGCGGAACGCGGCGCGGTCTTCGCCGGAGCGGAGCGCGTCAATCGAGGTGCCGATCAATTCTTCCGGGGTGCGGCCGAGCAACTCGGTGGAGCGCTGGCTGGCAGAAGTAATTGCCAGGTTCCGGTCGGTCGAGACCACCGCACCGGGAACTCCCTCGACGAGGGTCTTGTAGCGGTGCTCTGAGGCCTCGAGTTTTGCAACCAGTTCTTCGAGTTGGTGCAAATGCTCTTCGCGCTCACGGCGCATCTTGACGTGCCTCGAGGCGCTGTCCACAAGGCTGGCAAGTTCTTCTATGCAGAACGGCTTGCGAAGGTACCCGAATGCGTGCCCCTCGACCGCCCCCACGGCGCTCTCCAGCTCCGCGTAGCCGGTCATCAGGATGACCTCCAGTTCCGGGTTTGATTCCTTGGCGGTGCGGAGCAGTTCGATGCCGTCGCAGCCCGGCATGCGTATGTCGGCGACGACGAGGTCGGTTTCCGGGTGCTCCTTCAGAATGGCCTCGGCGCTGTCGGTGTCCTCGGCGACCCGCACAGTGTAACCCTGGGAACGCAGGTGCCTGCTGATGACATTCCTGATTGACTCCTCATCATCGGCCACGACGATATTCACAGTTCGGGCACCTCCAGAGAGCTAGGGGTTTCCGTCTCCAACTTCGCTAACCCAAGCTAACGGAAATCTGGTGTGGCTGTCAACTTTTTTGACGGACAGCGGGTGGTGATTATGGTCGGGTTACCCGCCCCACGTGCCGATGAGCACGAGCCCGGCGGTGATGAGGAAGGCGCCGGTGAGACGGGCGAGTTTACCCTTTTCCTTGTAGATGGCGAAGGCGAGAACCACGCCTATCACGATGCTGAACTGGCGGAAGGCAACGACATAGCCGGCGCGGGGCGTCAACTGGTAGGCCCGCAGCACCAGCCAGTAGGCGCCGAAATTGAACAGCCCGGCGAGCAGTGGCAGGCGCCAGCCGACCTCGGTGACGCGCTGCGCCGCCCGGCTGAAGAACCTTTCGGCAGGCCAATAAAACAGCCAGGTAGTGGCAAAGAAGAAATAGCAGTACCGCGCCGCCGTCCCCGTGCCGGGCGTAACACTCTCGGAGGCGACCTTGCCCAATAGCTCGTATCCGACTGTCCCTAACGCGGTGAGGATGATGAAGATGGCGGCGCGGTTAAAGTAGCGGTCCCAGCGGATTTCGCGGAACGAGCGGAGCGGGCACAAAAGGCACCCGCCCACTACAAGGAACATCCCTGCCCAGCCGATTGGGCTGAGTGGTCTGCCCCGAAGGACATCACCCAGGCCGACCAGGATCACCGGCAGAGCCCGGGCGACGGGATAGACGATGGTGAAGTCGGAGGATTGGTACGCTCGTCCGAGGCCGAAAAAATACAACGCACAGCAGAGGCCGGACCCGAACAGGCAGGCCCAGGCCTTGAAGGTAATCGAGTTCGCCGCAATCTCGCTGGCCACAGCCGGGACAAGGCCGATGACCACGATAATGAGTACCATCCTCATGAAAAAAGCGGTCTCGGACCGCTGACGCCGGGCGAGCAGGTTCCAGGCGGCGTGCATGAACGTGGAGACCACGACCAAGCTGATAACAACAGAACTCATGCGGCCACCTTACTTCGCGGCCCGGAGGTGCTCGGACAATGCGGCCGTCCGACCTCTCAGGCGGTGGAGTGCTCCCGCTGCGGCCGGGGCGCCTGCGGCGTGGGCCAGCATCAGCCGGCCTTCTTCAAAGCACAGTTCGTCGTGTTGCGGGAAAATTTCCCGGATAAGAAACAGGGCATATTTGCCCAGGCGGAACGTGCCAACTACGCGGGGGCGTTCATTGGGCAGACACTCAACCGCGACGGAGTACAGGTCCTTGATATTGTCTATCAGGTCCGGCAGGTCCGCAGACGGCGAAAACACCACGGTATAATACCACCCGAACAGTTCATTGGTCTCGCAGCCGTGCGCGTCCGACACGCCTGCGATAGGCAGAGTTGTGCCCTTCGCCCGCTCTTCCTCGTAGCGCGCTATCTGAACCGAATTGCTGTCGCACTCGGCCCCATATCCACCGATGACTTCATAGCAGTCGAACGGGTGCGTGGCAAACAGATGGTCGGTGAGCGGCCCCGGGGGCGTGTAAGTATGGCCGGCTTCCCAGTATGGATGGGAGAACATTGCCAGGCCGCCCGCCTGGCGAATCTTGTCGAAGCACCACACACAGGATGCGTAGTGATGCGGGTCAACGTCCGGCGGGAGGTCGCCGATTCTGTCGGCTGTTTCCCGGACCTGGCGGCGGTGGGAGTCTTCCCCGCCAAACAGTTGATTGACGCTGAAGCGCCCACCGAAGTTGATGATGTGGACTGGATTACCGGGCGGGTGAACTTCCTCGCCGGGATACATCCGCAGGTCAACGTCCACGCCGTCGAAGGCCCGAATCGCTGCGAGCGACGGTTCGTATCGACCATGGTCTGTAAGGGCCATGAAGTCCAGCCCGATCCGGCGGCAGGCGCCTGCGACATGGGCGGGCGAATCTCTGCCGTCGGAGCGGTTGCTGTGCATGTGCAAGTCACCCTTGTAAGGCCGCCGGTCGAACAGGTCCGGCCGGAGCGAATACAGCCGGAAGTCGCCGACTGGTGTTCGCTTCTCGCCGTTGACTTGTTCGACGACGATTGCGTGTTGCTGCTCGGCTTCAAAATACTGCCTGACCTTCAGGATGCCGTCGGTTGGCTTCAGGGTTCTTTTTGCGTTTTCCGGCCAGCCGCTCCGGCGGGCAACCTGCTCGATTGGGAAATAGGTCACTTCATACTGGCTGCCGTCATGGAAGCGCCCGTCGTCAAACAGTGGACGAATCTCGATGGTGACTTCCCGGGCGGCCGACACGATGCGGGGGTGGACGTCGAAGAAACGGTTTTCTTTTTTGATGTGCATTGATGCTTATCCCGGATAAGGTTCGTTGATGCGTTCTGTGCCATAATTAAGCCCACGGGCTGGCGGTGTCGGCGCTGTCGCAGTGTAGTGTCCGACAGAAGTTTGGCGCGTCTCAAATCTACTGGTCAAAAATGGCAAATGCCGTTCGCAGGGCTTCCACCACGTCGCCCCTGGGGCTGAATTCATGGCCGACATACGCATCGTAACCGGTCTCGGCGATGGCTTTGGCAATGGCGGAGTAATTCAATTCCTGCGTCTCGTCGGGGTCCTGGCGCCCCGGCACTCCGGCGGTGTGGAAGTGGCCAATCCACTGAATATTATCTCGGATAGTGCGGATGATGTCGCCTTCCATAATCTGCATGTGATAAATGTCGTACAGCAGTTTCACCCGCGGGCTATTCACGCGTTCGACCACCGCCACGCCCCACTCGGTATGGTCGCACTGATATCCCGCGTGATCGACCTTCGAATTGAGCAGTTCGAGGTTGAGTGTGACGCCTTTCTGCTCAGCGTAGGGCGCTATGCGCCGGAGCCCTTCCGCGGTGGTCTCAATCGCGTCTTCGTCGCTGATGTCGGGCTGGCGGTTGCCGCTGAAGCAGATGAGGCCCCGTATGCCGCACCGGGCGGCGATGTCGATGGACTTCCGAAGGTCCGCTTCGACTGCCTTGTGGTATTCCCGTTGATTCAGCGCTCCCCCTGCATCGCCGTGGCCGATCATGCTCGCAACCGCCAGGTCGTGCTTACTGGCGGCATCGACGACCTCATCGAAGTCCTCCCCCCGTCCCCACAGCTCCACCGCCGCATAGCCAATTTCCGAACATGCCGCGAACAGCGCGTCGCAGGTCATGTCCTCGGGCTTCATTATTGGGTAGCAGACAGATTGCCGAATCATTACGCGTCTCTCCTGTGTAATTCACTTCCTTGGCCTTTGCTGGCGAACCGTCCTTCTGATGCGGAGCTTGAATTATAAGCCTGACGTGGAACTTTGCAATGAACCAACCAAAGCAGTCGAACTAATAAATTGCTCTGGTAAGCGAACCGGACGCTCGGGGCGGAACTCAGATCACGTACGCCCCCACCATCAACAGGGCGACCACAAACATGATAAGAGGAATGAGCGCGGCGATGGAGAGCTTGATAATCTCGTGGGAGTGCCCCTTCCTGAAAAGCAGCGCAGTGCCTCGGTTGGTGTTG
>JAUWIN010000007.1 GCA_030605345.1 Candidatus Brocadiia bacterium | reverse complement strand
TTTCCTGCATATACTGACGGTCGGCGTCGCTGCGAAGGGCCAGGCCCTCACGCGTCCTCACCGGCTCCAGCAAATCGATGGCCTCCGTGTATTTCTTCATTGCTCGATAGACATAGCCGGACCGTTTTGCCGACTTCCCTGACACTATGAGGAGTATTGCGCGGGCGACGCGCTCTTCCGGCGCCATTTGTTCTCTGGCTCCCGGACGGGGAGCCTCGCCTCTCACCAGAATCCGAATGATGGCCTTTTGACCGCCGGGGCCGGCGAGCCGCACGTCAGTTTCGCCCAGGTCAATCCCCTCCACTGTGATCATGTAGCCTGCCTTGTCCACCTCAACCATGGCGATACTTTCGTTTCCGCGGTCCTGCGGCTCCTGGTAGTAGAATTCGTTTCCGTCGATGTAGGTGGTCAGTTTGCCGCCGGCCTCACGCGTTTCGATACCCAGGTCGATGACCTTTTTCTCGCCGGCCTTGACAATAATGGGCTTGATGTTGGGCTCAATCGGTTCGCTGCCCGCTACGTGCCAGGCTACTGCGCCGAGGGCAATGATTGCGGCGATGAGGACGACGTATTTCAGGGCGCTGCGTGCTCCGGTTACTGCCGCCTTCTCCTCTTCGCCGGGTCCAGCCTCGGCCTCGGGGCCGACGGCACCGAACACCTCGTCAACGGACACCGGCCGCGCGCTCGGTGGTGCAGCGCCGGAGGGCGCAACGGCGTATTCTTGAGTTCCCTCGGTTGCCGCAGGGCCAGCTGGCGGCGGCTGAGCAGCGGGCCCGTCGGCGGTGTCGAGAATGAACTCTATCGCCACGTCGCCCAACTCGAACCGGGTCCCGCTCGGGACCCTCGCCTGGCGCAGCGTTTTTTCGCCAATCACGATGCCATTGTGGCTGCCCAGGTCGGTCAGTATGCAATGCTTGCCTTTCACCTCTGCGCGCACGTGCTGCCTGGAAACGGATTGGTGCGGGATGACTATGTCGCTTTCGGAGCTGCGGCCGACGACGGCGGGATGTTCGGGCAGGACGAACTCCTTCCCGCTGAACTTCGAGTTGATGATTCTCAATTTCGCAATCGTCATTGGACGCTATCTCCGGCAAAGAGGTCCAGCCGCCGGCGGTCATTCAGCTATGCCCAGGCCGACGCTGGGACCAGATCCCGACTTCGTCTCGGTCTTATTCTCAATTTTATCACGCTATCTGTGCCCAGACAAGTCGATAGTCGGCAGCAACGTCTCCGCAGCGCCGCCGAACTGCTGGCCGGTCATGGGAGCATTCCGTAGTCTTGCAGCAGTTTCAGCGCCACTGGCCCGAGGATGATGAGGAACACTGTGGGGAAGATGAACAGAATCAGCGGGAGCAGAATTTTGACCGGTGCTTCCATGGCCTTCTTCTCGGCGAGCTGCTCACGCTGAACGCGCATCTGCTCCGCCTGGATGCGAAGGATCGGGCCGATGCTGGCGCCAAGCTCGTCCGCCTGTATCAGGGCGCCGGTCACGTTGGACATCGCTTCGAGGTCCACCCGGCGGGCAAGCGTCCGCAATGCGTCGGACCGGGGCTGGCCCATTTGTATCTGGCGGAGTAGTTCGCCGAACTCCTCGCCAAGGGGGGTTCCGCGGGTCTTCTCCAGGATCCGGGCGAGTGCGGAGGTGAAATCCAGGCCGGCCTCCACCGAGAGGGTAAGCAGGTCGAGCGCGAACGGGAGGGAGCGGAAGATGAGGGTCTTCCGCTTTTTGGCTTGTGTCTGGAGCCACACAATGGGCCACAGCCCCCCACAGATGAGCCCGACCGGCAGGAGGATAGTCCAGCCCGACGAAGCAGTCCCCAGTCCGCCGATGCCCAGACCTATCAGGCCGCAGAGCAGCACCAATCCGAGGTACTCGTCGGCGGTGACCCCGTGCGGGGTCCCTGCGGCGACCAGGTTCCGCTCGGCCCTGTCCCGGAGCGAGAGCAGCGTCGGTTTGTGACCGGTCTTCTCGAACCGCTGTTCGGCCCGGAGGGTGTAATACCGCAGGAAGCTCGCAACCGGTTGGGCGAGTGCAATCAGCATGCGGAACAACGGCGAAGAGATTTTCTCGCGGCGCTTCTTATCAATTTGGGTGGCATCGGCAATCTCGGTCTTGAAATGGTATAGCGACCACGCGAGCAGAAACACGCTTCCGCTGCCGGCAAACAGGATGATTATCAACAGGAATCCTTCGCCCATGGCCAACCCTACTATCAGACGTCGATGCTGACTATCTTCAGGATGGTGAGCACGCCAACGACCTGCAATATCACAATCAGCGCAATCATTCCCCAGCCGTACACCGTGGTATACACCGGCTTCATCAGCGCGGGGTTGATTGCGTTGATGGCGATGGCAAGGAGCACGGGCAACGAACAAATAAGCGCCGCCTGCAACTTACCCTGGGCAGTAAGAGCCCGGACCTTGCCGTACAGCCGGTGGCGGGAGCGGATGGTCTCTGCGATGTTGTCAAACACCTCGGTCAGGTTGCCGCCGACGTCGCGCGAGATGGTGATGGCGGTAACCACCAGCTCCAGGTCTTCGCTCGGCATCCGCCCCATCAGGTTGCCGAGCGCGTCTTCCATGTTCACCCCGAACCGCAGCTCCTGGTTGACCAGCCTGAACTCCTGGCTGATGGGATTGGGCATTTCGCGCTGGACCAGGCCAAATGCCTGGTGCAGGCTGAAGCCGGCGCGGAGCGAGTTGCTGACGTTGGTCAGGGCATCGACCAGTTGGAAGCGGAACCTCGCGTCGCGGCGCTTCTTGAGCAGGCGGACGGCAAGAGTGGGCAGCGTAAAGCCCAGCATCCCCAGAATCACGCCCCAGGCGATGCTCCCGAAGAGCATGCCGACCAAGAGACCGATGACGACGCACGACGCGAACGACAGGTATATCAGGTGCTGGATCGGCATGGTCAGATACATCGTGTCCAGCGTCCGGCCGGCGCCCTTGACGTATTTTTCCTCGTAACTCTGCCAGCCGGTGGTGAAGAGTTGGAACCCGAGGAGCACAAACAGCGCGACGGCTCCTCCCGCGGACAGCATTATGGGCAGCGAGACCAGTATGTCCTTCAACAACCGCAGTTCCTCGCTCTTCTCGTCAGGCCTGGGCGAACATGTTCATGTCGATCTCGTGGCCGCGCTTGCGGAAGTCGTGGACGAAGGTTGGTATGGAGCCGGTGGATTTGTGGGTGCCGATAACTTCCCCTCGTCGGCCCACCCCGGTCTGCTCGAACTTGAATACCTCCTGGAGTGTGATCACATCCTGCTCCATTCCGGCGATTTCGGTGACCGAGGTTACCCTCCGCTTCCCGTCGCTTTGCCTTGCTATCTGGACCATCATGTTGATGGCTGAGGCGATCTGGCCGCGTATGGCGTGGGACGGCAGCTCCATCCCCGCCATGAGGACAAGCGTTTCCAGGCGCGAGAGGCAGTCGCGGGGCGAGTTGGCGTGGATGGTGGTGAGGGAGCCGTCGTGACCGGTGTTCATCGCTTGCAGCATGTCCAGGGCCTCGGCGCCACGGCACTCGCCTACGACGATCCGGTCGGGTCGCATGCGGAGGCTGTTGATTACAAGTTGACGAATCGGAATGGCCCCTTTGTTTTCGATGTTGGGGGGCTTTGATTCGAGTGAGACGACGTGTTCCTGCGGCAGTTTGAGCTCCGCGGTGTCCTCTATGGTGACGATGCGCTCGTCGTGCGGGACGTATCCCGAGAGCACGTTGAGAAGGGTGGTTTTACCGGAGCCGGTGCCGCCAGATATGACGACGTTCCGGCGGCTCTCCACGCACAGTTTGAGATACGCGGCCACCTGCGGCGTGAGCGTGCCGAAGTTGATGAGGTCGCGTATGGTAAAGGGGTTCGAGGCGAACTTTCTAATGGTCACCACCGGCCCACTCAACGAGAGCGGGGGAATGATGGCGTTGACCCGCGAGCCGTCGGAAAGGCGAGCATCCACCATCGGGCTGCTCTCGTCCACCCGTCGGCCGATGGGCGCCAGAATCCGACGGATCACCTCCATAACCTGGCGGTCGTCGGTGAAGCGTTTGTCGGTCAGCTCGATCTTGCCGTGTTTCTCCACATACACCCGACTCCATCCGTTGACCATGATCTCGTCCACTTCCTCGTCCGCCAGGAGCGCTTCAATTGGCCCCAGCCCCAGAGCCTCGTCTGCGACCTCCTTGACCAGGGCCTTGTTGGAAAGCCACACCGGCATCTCGTCGGCGACTTTGTTGATGATGTTTTCGATGACTTTCTCGGTGCGGCGGCGGACTTCTCGAGACGGAACCTTGCTCAGGTCGACGTGCCGAAGGTCGAGGTCTGAAATAAGCATGTCGTGGATCTTGCGCTTGAGCTCAGGCGGGGTGCAGCGCTGTTCTTGCCTTCCGGGCACCTTAGGCTTGGCTGCAGCGGGCGCGGGCGGCTTCGCTTCCTGAGAGCGGACAGCGGGCTCCTGCGGCTGGGCTCCGCCGCCGGCCTCCGGGCTCTCCGGCTCTATGCCGAACAGGAGGGTGAAGTCGCCAAGCTGGATGACAGCTCCGTCGGCGATGGGGGCTTCGCCGTCGATTTTCTTGTTGTTGATGAAGGTGCCGTTCCGGCTGTTCAGGTCCCGAATGCGGTACCCGCCGTCGGTGGAGACAATTTCGCAGTGTTCCCGCGAGATGTTAGTTCTGTCCAGCGTGAGCTGGCAGGAGGGCTTTTTTCCGATGACAAAGCGGGCCCGGTCAACGACCACTTGGCGCTGGCTTCCGTCCCGGCGGTCAGTTATGAGCAGATGGGCCAAGTCTTTGCCTCCTGACCGGCTGCGGGCTATGGTGCTGACTCGGCGGCCAGCGGTTTCGCTTTTGACGCCTTCTCAATCAGGGCGTCGAGCTGGTCGAGCGTGACTTTTTCCAGTTTCGTGGGGTCTTGTCCCGTGGGGTCATCAGGGCTGCGTATGACCAGGTGTATCTTTGCTTGGTCGGCAAGGAACGCGAGCAGCGTGGCTTGGAGCGGGAGTGCGCGGAGCGTAACGGTGGAGTATGCGGCGTAGTCTCGCTGTTCCCTTGCGGAGAGGAAGGTGTACCCCTCGCGGGAGCGGAGGTCCGGCGCTTCGACGCGCATATTGGTGAGCACGATCTGGGTCACCGGTTCGACGGCCCCTCTGGCGTCACGGGGGACGCGGAGTGTCGCCAGCACGTCCACGACCGTCCCCGGCAACAGCCGCCCGGCGCAGCCGGTCACCTTGTCCACCGGGATGGTGATCTGGCGATAGCCCAGGGGAAGGCCGCGTGCCGGGTCTTTCTTCTCTGCCCTGGTGGAAAAGTACGACCACAAGATTGGCTCGCCTGCGCGGACATCTTTGAGGATTGTCTTCCCCACGATTTTGCCGAGCTGGGAGGGGAATACAGTGCGTCCGTCCTGGACCACGCGCTGGTCGAAATTGTCCTTAGTCACCATGTCACTGTACACCGGGTTGCCCTTCGTGATGTTTTTCGCGGCGATAAGCACCGGCACCATCTTCTGCTCCCCGCGAAACTCATGCTTCGCCCGGGTCAGAAAGGCGCGGATGCCAACGGCGGCGAGAACAGCAAGAGCAATTGCGACCGCCAAGGCTACTTTTGATTTCACGATATTCCTCCTGAACGTGGCCAGGGTCGGCGGCCGGCGCTAAAGCGCCGTCTCCTCGGGGAGCCAAGGCCGCTCTGCCCAAAATATCATAATCACTATCTTACCTGTTTTGCGCTCCTGGTCAACCCCGACGATGCACTGCTCGCGGCGGCGGCAAAACGAAAGCAAGGAGTTACCTTCGTAATTCGCCGTGAGGGTCTTGCTCGACTCGCGGCGCTCCTTCCAGCGGTTTTCGGCCATATCGTGGCGCAGGTCTTCGACGATTCCGCTCGGGCGGCCCCACCCCTCGTAGAAGGCCATCACCGAGGGTAGGCCACCGAGGTTCTCGATGCACATGGTGCGGGTGGAATGCCTGGGCTTGGGCACGCCCGTCGGCTGGCGCCCGGGACAGTCGCCGTCCGGTTCCTGCGGCGAACGCGCTGCTGGCATCCGCCCGACGAAGTATTCTGAACCGCCGGATTCGCGCCCGGCGAATGCGACGATGCCCATGATGCTCCCGTCTTCGGTTGCATAAGAAAGAACGGAACAACCGGCCGCGTCCGAACAAAGCCCCGGCACGTCCGCGCGCCGACGGCTTACTTCGTTACGCTCAGATAATTTCTGCCGGTACTTGCGAACAACTTCATCCGGGCTGAGCCGTGAGGTGTAGTGTCCGAACGTTGTTTCCAAACCGTTGAATACCACGGGGTAGGAGCGGACAAACTCCGAGCCTTCCACAGGCTCCAAGACCGCCGGGCCGGAACGGACGTGATACTGCGGACGAGAGTTCCCCACAATTGCCCTGCCCTGATATGCCGCCAGCCCGACAATGACGGCCGAAACAGCAAGGATTAGAAGCACTCGCCAGAAGACGCCGGAGCCGCGTTTATTCATCGCGTTGCCTCTCTGCCCTCAGTCAGGTTTCCAGAACCTCGCGTCGCCGAAGAAGCTGGGGTAGTGCGGCAGTTGGCCGCAATTGGTCATCCGGGGGTCGGCGGTGACGGTGTCGATTTGGTGGTTCGCCCCGCGCGGCGGGTCGGTCACCTCGCGCTTTTTGTCGGCGCGGATGGCCGCCTGGAACCGTGTGGAGAGCTCCACCGGCTCCAGCGCCCACCGACCGATGTCAATGTAATCCGGATGGTAAGAATAGGTCAGATCAACTCGGTTGCGCTTCTCCCAGCCCTGAAGCAGGTCGGTGCACAATTCCGGCACGGGGTAATCGCGGAGCCCGTGAGCGACGACGTATTGACCATCCCTCGAGAGTCTCTGGCTCTGGTAGGTGCTGACGACGAACCGGAGGCGGCCACCGGAGAGGACGTATCGCCCGGTCGCAACAGTCGAATAGACCACCTCGCACATTTCGTCGAAGACCGTGCTCAGTTCGCCATCCTCTGGGATGTCGGCTGGTTCCGGCGGTGATTCGGCGACGGTAAGTTCGCCAACCGGGCTGGGATAGAGCTTGTCAGTAACGGTTCCTCTGACCGGGCCCTGCTCGCTCTGGTCGCCGGCGGCGTCCATTGCGTATTGCCCGCCGAAGTGTGTGCGCCCCTTATACAGGGAGAGTTCTCCCACATACAGCATGGCGAACAATATGAGCAGAAACACTGGCAGCATGATGATGAGTTCGACCGCCGCACTGGCCCGGACATGGTGCGTCTGGCTCGCAACCGCCAGGTCGAGGTGAGAGCTTCGATGAGGACACATAATCGGCCCCTTTAGTGGTCTATGGCCTCTGGCAGGTCGGGCGAGGTATAATCGAACCGCGCTCCCTGCCGGTTTCGCATGTTCCTGAACTTCGCGGCGACGTCGTCACGCGGTCTCCTGAACTGTATGAATTCTTCCGGCGGATCGGGGTCATGCCAGCGCGCTCCGCCGCGGCTGTGCCATACCCAAGTGTGGTGTCCTCCGGCGAGGCCGCGCCACAGGAAGTTCGCGCCGGTGTCCGGCGCGATGGCGTCGATGTGTTCGCTTCTGACCGCGTCGGCGGTGGAGACCAGCATCGCCGTCCACACTGGCTCGTAGAGGTTCTGGTAACTGTGCTCGACCCAGGAACTGATTTCGGCGCTGGTGTCGAACGTGGTGCGCCACTGCGGCGTATAAGCCGTATTGTCCAGGAACGCGCACCGGGCGCTCGCCACGGCAAAGTAGCCCCAGGGCGGGTTCTCGAACAGGTTGAACCGCAGCACACCTTTCCGGCCGCCTTCGAGCATAGCTGTATCTTTGTCGCGCCAGACGGCGACATTGATGCCGAACTTGAGGAAGTCGTCGGTCAGACGCAGCGGTCTCGGCACAGCGTTGAGATCGACACTTACGTATTTCCTGTTGTTGCGGTGGAACATGTCGGTGGCGAACTTCCGCACGTACTCATTGCCGTTGGCGTCGACGTAGTTTGTGAGGTCCGGGTCCCAGGAACGACGGGACTGGTGGTATGCGTCAGGCGTGACAAGATTCCCGGTCACCGGGTTGAACCATTCTGTCCATGCTGGCTCCAAGCCGGCATGCGTCTGAACGTAGGGGTCGTTGTCCTGGATAGCGTGATGTGCCAGGCGGCGCATGCCGTCGCCAAACAGGTATGAGGCGTTGGAGGCATATTCGTAGATCCAGAAGTTATCCCTCGGGTCCGGCCACTGGAGGCGGTGGCGGGTGCCGCGTTCGCTGATGACTCGCCAGCAGTCGTCGGCGTCCCTAGTGGTCAGGCCGTTAACCTCCAGATATGGCAGTTCGCCCATGTCGTCGATAACAAATGTTGCGAGCCATACCCTGGCGGTGATGCGGACGCTGTCGCGGCGGAGCTGGATACCTGTGTTCCCGATCTCAACTCTGTCCGGTATGTGGTATGTAACTGGCCCGAGGCGGACGGTGTTAGGCAGGTCCAGCAACGCGTTGCCTGGGAGGGCGACGGTATTCGAGCGTTGGACGGGAATGGTCTTGTCGCCGATGGTAATCTCGTCCCGGTCGCCCGGTATGGGGACCCAGCTGTATCCGTTCCACTGCTGGAGCCTGCCGTCGGGCCCGCGGCGCACGGCCATCGAGCCGCCGGGGACACAGGTGATGCGGAATCCGCCGTCACGGAACGGGACGTAGTTGACCTTCACGTCGGGCGAAACGGCGTTGACCGCCCAGCCGATCCCGTCGAGATACCGGCAATTGATGTGCATCGGGTTCGGCCCGGTCACCTTGATGATTACGTGGTCACTGGAGGGCCGTTCGATTTCCAGCGCTTGGTTTGACGTGGTGAGGACGTAGTGGTTCGGTCCGAGCCGGCGGATTTCGATCTGCACGCCGCCTGTACTTGTTATCAGCCAGTGGTAGTCACCGAGGCGGCGGATTTCGATCATGTAGCCTGTGTTTGAGACAATGTGCCAGCCATTGTCCGGGTCGATCTGGTCGATGTCGAGCCGCAGGTATCCGCCGCCATGCGGAAGGAGGTCGAAGTCTGGGAACAGTGCGACGGCCTCTATGCCCTTCTCTGCCCCACCGACGTCGTGGGCAGCATTCGCCACAGCGCTGCGCCGTATCTCGCGCTTGACCAACAAGTCGCCGCTGAGTGCGATGGCGCGTTCGATCCGGCTGATCACATTGAGCCAAGTCTTGCAGCGCGGTATCCAAGTGTCCGCCTGGCTGAATGCCCAGTTGTATCGGGCCACGGGATTTGACACCCCGACAAGACCGTCGCTGGGATACGGCGGGCCGGTCTCCTTCAGCTCGGCGAGCACGCCGAACACGGTGACGTTGGTCGCGTAGCGCATCATGTTGTAATAGATGTAGGCCATGCCATCGTTGAGAAAAGCGACTGTTGAGACGAGGTTGGCTTCGGTGAGAGCGCCGCTGCGCGCGGCGGCGTCGGCAGCGTTCTGCACCTCGACGCGGTGCGAAACCACCTGGCCGACGTTGAACACCATCGCGGTAAAACTCACGAGTATAAACAGCGAGATGGCGCCGAACACCATCGTCTGGCCATTTGTATCACGCGTCAGTCTCATCGCGATGCTCCGCTGTCGCCCCGAAATCCGGACACCGGTCCGCGCTTCCCGCGTCACAGGTCCGGTATCACCGGATGACCCCGGACCCCTTCTATTTCCTTTTCCCAGGGCACCGGTCGGGTGTATCGGCTCTTCAATACCATGTGGGGCGCGTTGTTGGCACTGACGAAAAGCCCCTCGGGCACCTGGCCCGGCTGGGCCGGCTCCGAGACCGGCCTGAAAATCAGGCTCACCACCGGGACGACCAGTTCGTAGAGATGCGTCACCTCCACCGTCACCTCGCCATTGCCGTCGCCGGACGCATCCAGGACCTCGACACTGGTCTTGACGGAGGACGATTCAGACCTGGGCAGGACGCCCCAGCCGGGCACTGTGATTGGTTCGCCTGTCCCCTGTGTGTATGATGGTCCGGCTATGGTGCTGCAAACCATTTCAGCGGCACGCTCCGGGCTCTCGCCGACGACCTCGGCGCGTGCCGCAGCAAAAGCCGCATACTCCACCACTGACTTGGCGACGAACATCAGCGAAATCTGTACGATCCCCAGCCCGAGCATCAACAGCAGAGGAAGGACAATCGCAAACTCGGCGATGGCCTGTCCTTTTTGCCGTCCAATCCTCACAGGTCACCTCGTCAACTGCCAGGAGAGGCGGCCGCCCGCCTCCGCCTCAAAACGCCGTGTTCAAAACCCACGCCGCAACCGTCCCGATCACAATGGCCGCAGTGTACGGAATGGTCATCAGTTCCGGCGCCTCAGCCGGTAAGGAGCTGCGGCGCTTTCGGAATTTCGCAGGCGCAAACAATGCCAGGAGGCTGCTCTTGAGTCCTTCCACAAGCCTTCCACGCCATATCAACACTCCAACGGCGATGAGCGCTCCGGCGCAGGCGGTGAACACCGCCGCATTGAAGAAGAACCGCCAGCCCATCAGAGCGCCAACCGCACACATCAACTTCACGTCACCGCCGCCCAGCATGTGAAACAGATATGCAAAACCAAAGATGCCCAGCGCCAGTGCCAAGCCCAAAAGCCCGTCAATCAGCGGCCGGCCTAAGGCGTCTGCGAGCACGTTCCCCTGCGCCGTTTCGAGTGCGCCCGCCACGTACCGCATCAACAGCCCAAGCAAAATCGCCGGGACCGTGCACCAATTGTACACTTTGCCACGCGTCAGGTCGGTGTACAGCGCCACACCGAGCAGCGCAAGGAGGACGCAATCGCAGGCGAAAGCGATAGCGTCCGTGGGACTCATAAGGCCAGGTCCTCTGGTTTGGGCCCAACAGCGCCCTTATAGCGCGTCGCCCAGGCCGTGCTCAACTTCGCTCTCGTCGAACTTGTCCGTCTGGGTTGCATCTTCCTTACCCGCGAGTCGCTGCGTCATTACGTGGTAAAGGTCGCGAAGGTGATTCCCGAACAGTTTCAGAATGCCAATGCTGGCGATGGCCACCAGTGCCACAATCAACGCGTACTCAGCCACCGTCTGTCCCAACGTCTTCTTCTTCCGCCACAGCAAACTTCCAAACATTCCTAACATTTCCATCTCATCCTTGTCCTGAACTGCCTGCCGCCGTCGGTCACGGCGGTTTCTACGGAAGCGGCAAACATATCAGCCGCGTCACATCAATATAAAAACTGGCAGCCGCGTCCAGAACGGCAACCGTTGCACCCATCAGAACTAGGACGCATAACGCGGTGAGCAAGGCATATTCAACCAGCGTCTGTCCTTCCTGCCCCAACTGCCGCTCACCTTCTTTATCTATTCGTTTCATCTGTTCTAATTATACACCAAATGACGCACGAAATATGTTTGAAATTGTAAAATGTATCCGTGCTCCTTTTGGCTACGCCAGCCGGGCCACGAGCCCCTGGAGATGTTCGGCTCGCCTGACGCTGAACCCCGCTGCTCGCAGCCGTTCTGTCACTCCTCGAACAAATGAGTCTCCGTGCCGGCGCGAATACGGCTTGCCGGTATAGTGAAAAAGCCGCCCGCCTCGGCCGAGGAGCCGCGCCAGCTGGCGGTAGAACTCCCCGCCGTAAAGCTCCCCTCCTCGCGAAAACCGCGGCGGGTCGTGGATCACACGGTCGAACCTGCCGTCCGGCTGGCCTGCGAGAAACTCGGCGCTGTCCGCTTCCACCACTGTTATGGCTGGGTTTGTGAAGTAGTCCGCCGACCACGGATTCTGTCGGGCGATAGCAAGCACATTAGGGTCAACCTCGACGGAGACCACTTGGGCCGCACCCAGTCGCGCCGCCGCAATCGCCGTATAGCCCAGCCCGCCGCACGTATCGAGCACACTCACGCCCTTGCGAACGACGGTCAGCGCAGACGCCCGAGCGTTTTGGAAGGGCCTTGTCCCGGTCGTCCGGTGCATCTGGATGCCGCTGATCTCGATTGTCGGCGCCTCGTCGGTCGGCACCAGTTTATAGAAGTAGTCGCCCGAAATTTGGACCGGCGCCATCCGGCCCACCTCAAACAGGAATACGGTCCTGCCCGCGGCGGCGACCTCACGAAGTTCGGCGGCGGTCCCCTTCCCTCGCCCAGCTAGATGCAACCCCTGCGGGGTGAGTTGTACCTGCTGCCGCGACAGACCGAGGTCGAGTGAGCAATCAAACACACTCGCACCCTCACTCATGGAACCCAGCAACTTTTCCGCTGTCTCCGCTGTCAACCAGTATCGGCTCATAAGCCTGATTGTAAGCCGCCGGCCCTGAGTGTGCAACGCCCCCAGCCAGGCCTGGATAACGGATTGGCCAGAGCCGGTCTCAAAAAAAAGCGCCGAAAAAGATTGACAGTGCGGAGATGGGCGATAAAATCTCGGTCTTTCGCGCCAAATGGAGAGCAAACCAAACCGTTAGGGACAACGCACATGGAGTCTAAGCAAGCACGTATCCAACTGATTCGGGAACGGCACCGGAAATTGATACTTGAACCCCGCCGCCGAATGGAGTATGCTCTGCGGGAAGATTATGATGCACCTATGTTTGACGCCCGCGAACTTGCTGGCCCGTGTGTGAGGATGAGGCAGCAAAGTAATGGGGATGGGTAGGAGCAGCTAACCTTGCCGTGCGGTAGGAAGCGCCGTAAGAGCAGAATCGCGAAACACAAGCGTGACAAGCGTCGCAAGGCTAACCGTCACAAGAAGAAGCGCTGACCGGGGCCGGCCTGCCTGCGTCTTGGCGGGGCGTCTTCGGCGGCCGGTCGCGTTCGGCGGCGGGGCGTAGCTCAGTTTGGCAAGAGCGCAGCGTTCGGGACGCTGAGGTCGCTGGTTCAAATCCAGTCGCCCCGATTTTTCTTCAAGAAGGCCGTTCGGCGAGAAAGTCGAGCGGCTTATCTTTCGGTGGTAAGAGGTTACGATGACGTATCCCTTAGAACTGCCGTGCGAGGCAAACGATTGCCGTTTTTGGCCGGAAAACCGCGTCGTTTGGCGACGTTTCACACTTTTGAGGAGCGCGTCTACGACGATACGGATTGGGTAGCACGGTTCAAACTTTTTGGGGGGCAACTGGCGGTTTGAACCGTGGGTAGGTTTGCGAGTGCTATGCGGATCGGCATAAGCACGAATTAGCCGACCAGACTGAGAAGGAGCCAGTTTGACGCGACCAACCAAGCTTGATCCTCGGTATGTGAGCCCCCGTGTCATCCTCCCATACGAGCTCAGGGTGAACGAAGTGGAGAAGGCGGTGGCTGAAACGTACCGGCTTTTTCACGGGTTGAATGACTTCCTCGAGGGGGGTGGTTTCCGTCCGCTGGAGCAATTGTTGCTGGGCAATTCATTGTCCGGCATCATCTCCGAGTTTCTCGTGAAGAATATCGCCAGCGCTTCTGCGTCACTGGAGGCAAACATGAAGGTGGGAGGACATCCCGACCTTCTCCCACGGGGCCATTCCTCATCGAATCTGGTTTTGAACGGCCACGAGGGAATCGAAGTCAAGTCGTCGATTCAACGTGGCGGTTGGCAGGGACACAACCCGGAAGACTGCTGGCTGATTGTGTTTCGCTATGCGATTGGCGAGCAGGACAAGGGTGAATCTGTACCGCTGACGTTTCTTGAGATTCTCTGTGCCAAACTTGATCGCTCGGATTGGTCGTTCTCAGGTCGCAAGGGCACTTCACGCAGGACACCTACAGCGTCCATAACAGCGTCTGGTGTCGAGAAACTTCGGCGCAACTTTCTCTATCGGCTCCCCGGTGTCGGGATCGGCCTGCACCGAGACATTCTAGCAGAGCCGTGAGCTTGAAAGATGGTCTTCTGATACTACGTCCGGCCAAACAGGCTGGGTTGGGCACTTCTAGTAGCGTTCTGCAAAGGGCGGGACGAACGGTCCTTGGATTCCCCATTTGGAACCAGAGCTGTCAGCTTCGGGATCGCCGTTCTTGCGATGCTGAAGAACTCTAGGTCGCTTTCGATTCCAATGCTCACGTAGCCTACGGCGTACGCTGCGGCGATAGTCGAACCACCACCCATGAAGGGGTCAAGCACCACGCCCTCTCCAAGAGGCAAGGCAGCGCGCACAATCTGGCGCATAAAGCCCTGCGGTTTGAGGGAGGGATGCGGAGCGATGTCGCGTTCAAGAGAACGTGTGGGAGAGCTTCGGATTACATCGCAGAAGGGTTGTTCCGAGCTAACCCGACGGAGCCCGCCGGTCTTCCACTTGCGCAGGTTGTCCTGAACGCGACCCTCGCAGGGTTTTCGGAAGAGCCCCCATGGTTCCCAGCAAGATCGGGGCATGACAGTAACGCCTTTGAACTCGTCGTGCGCGTTCTTGGGGCGGTCTCCACCCCGGAGAGTTTGAACCAGGCGGATGATCTCACCACGCTTCTCAAAACCGCTTTCAATGAGGGCCATGTAGACCAGCTGCGAAAGAAGTGGGTTCGTAGCCATGAAGACGTGCCCACCGGGAACCAGCACCCGAAAAGCGCACGCGCCCCACTGCCGAAAGAATTTTGTGAGTTGTTGCTTTTCGTCGTTGTTGAGAACAGTGAACCTTGGCAGTGGTCGGCGGACGCACCCGCCGATGTCAGGGGGCATTCGCCAAACACCGCCGCGTCCGCGCCGGAGCTTGGCTTTCTCTTTAGCGGTGTATTCCTTCAAGCCGTAAGGCGGGTCGGTGACGATGGCGTGGATACTGTCGGGTTGCCGGTGCTCCATCCACTCGAAGCAATCCCCCTGGAAAAGCTCATAGGAGGCTTTGCTTGGCTGGTAGATCGCCTGGGGCTCAGCGACAGCAATTGCGAGGTGAGTGCGCTCATTCTGCTCGTAGTCGTTATGCCCAAAGGTTTCACGCAAGACCGCTGGAGCTTCGGTTGGCTGCTGCCAAAGGATTTCTCGAACGTCTCGCGGCAGGTGACTTGCCAGGATCAGGAGCGGGCTAGGATCCGTCGCGCAGAGTTCGGCAAGACGCCGGACCGTCGACTCGGCTGGCCGAGCCTTGCCACCCTCAAGGCGGGAAATGTACCCCTTGGAAACCCGAAGTCTCTTCGCCACATCGGCTTGGGTCAACCCGCACGCGAGGCGGGCTGCCCTCAGGTGTTGCCCAAACTGGACCATGCCGAAGTTTTCCTCGGTACTGGTCGTGGTCTTCGTACGCTTCATGCAAGGTAGCATAGGCGTGTTGACCGAAATAGTCAACCATTTTCTTAGATGCTTCTGGAGTGTCCGGCGGGGCCGGAGGAAAGACGTGTTCGTCATGGGGCGTGCCCAGGCCCACGAGGGCCAACTCCGAAAGCCGATCTCCCATCTACCAGTGCTCTGCGCTGCTTGCCTGTGCCAGGATTAATCATTGACGTGCGCCGTGTCCAAGCCGATACGTGAGATTAACAAGAGGATACAAGAAGCTCCTGCGGTGGTTGTGACCGCAGGCGAAATCATAGACCTGGTCGAAGAAAAAGGTGTGAAAAAGGCGGCGGAAGAAATAGACATAGTCACTACGGGGACGTTCGGGCTGTTGTTGAGCTGCTTGAAAGGCGGGCGACGCTGCGATATAATTCTCCGTTGTCAATATACGGTACTGCTGGAGACTGAGCATGGACCCTGTGGCTGACGGGCAGTCCGCCGATCAGGCCGGAATAGATACGTACCTCGACACCATGCCGCAGTTGGATGCCTCGGACCTCCACATGAAGGTTGGGTCCCCCATCACGCTGCGCATCGGGGGCACACTTCGTGCGCTCGACATGCCACCAGTCACCGCTGAACAAGCGGAGGAGTTTTCCTACGCGCTGCTGAACCAGAAACAGCGGGAACAGCTCGAGGCAACCGGCAGTGTGGACCTGGCTCATTCGACGCCCAAGCAGTCGCGGGTTCGGGTCAACGTGTTTTATCAGCGGGGCGTGTTGAGCATCGCCGCGCGCTATGTGAGCGATAGTATCCCAACGTTCGAGGAGCTCCTCCTGCCGGGGGAAACGCTGAAGAAAATCTCCAAGGCCGAATCCGGCCTGATTATCGTTGCCGGCGCAACCGGCAGCGGAAAGTCAACCACCCTCGCCGCGATGATCAACCACATCAATCACACCCGTAAATGCCATATCCTCACCATCGAAGACCCGATTGAGTACATCTTTAAGGATGACAAGGCCATCGTCAGCCAGCGCGAAATTGGGATCGATTCCGACTCGTTCGACAACGCCCTGAAATATGCCCTCCGTCAGGACCCCGACATCATCCTAATGGGCGAGATGCGCGACGCCGAAACCGTCGCAACAGGGCTGGCCGCCGCCGAGACCGGCCACCTGGTCTTCGGGACGCTCCACACCGGCTCCGCGCCGCAGGTCATCGGGCGGCTCACCGACCTGTTCCCCGGCGATAAGCAGGCGCAGATGCGCAAGAGCCTGGTGTTCAATCTTCGCGCCGCCATCTGCCAGAAGCTCCTGCGTTGCGCCAAGAAGAACCGCTCTCAGGTGCCCGCCTATGAAATCATGTTGTGCAATCCACCGATTCAAAAACACATCGCCGACGGCGAAGACGAAAAACTGCACGACATCATCAAAAAAAGCCGCCACGAGGGGATGATTAGCTTCACCCGCTGCCTTTACGAACTCGTCCAGAAACAACTGGTGACAAAACAGGAAGCCCTTGCAAATGCGCCAAATCCAAACGCACTTGAGTCTCTCTTCCAGGGGCTGGACATCGAGTAGGCAAGGGCCGCAGTACGCCCCGCCCGAAGACTCACGAATCCGCGTCTGCTGAACGCCGTGCTCTTCGACGACGACGGCATGCTCGTTGACAGCGAGCCGCCCCATCGGGCCGCGTGGGAGAAAACGTTCGGCCGGCGCGGGCCGGTCGTCTGCGAAGCCGGTGTAGTCATCCACGCCATGACAGACCCCGCGGCCGTCGTCGCGCCTGTGGCGGCGGGAGCACGGCTAGACCGGCGTCGTCCCGCTAGGTAAAGTTGTAGCCGTAGCGAGGCAGGGGTGCTGGGAAATTTTGCCGCATGGCCCGGCCGACCTTGCCGGCGGCCTCGAACTTGTCGGTCAGCACGCCTTCAGGGTCACCGAAGAACGCGCGAGAAAGTTCTTCGACAGCCAGTGTAAGCACATCGCCGTCAAGCCCGAGTTTGGCGCCCTCGCCAACTTCGGCCACCTTAATATCGCGCGCCGGCAGCGTGAGGTAAGGCCGAAGTTTGTCAAACATCGCCGCCGGCCTCAGCACCTTGACCGTCCGGCCGAAATCTGCAGGGGCGCGGGCGATCCCCGCCTCAGTCAGCGTTCGGACGAGTGCTGCATCGGCCTCGCGGTCCACCGCCATCTCAATGGGGTCTCGGCCCGGTAGCCGTGATACGGCGGCAACTGTTTTCATGAGGTCAGCCGTATCGCCAGCCCACTCATCAACGTGAGAAGCCGGCGTTTGACACTCCTCCCGATTTTCGGCAACCACGTATGCAACCGGCTTCCGCCTCACATATCCTATATGCGGACGCGAAGGACAACTCGCGTGGCGCTCCTTACCCAGCAGCTTCTCCCAGTCTGTTCTTGAGCGAACAAACCGCACCGGTTCTGAGTCGTACAGCGCCGCCATCACTGCGGCATCCTCTGTGCTTCCCGGCCTTATCTCCAGCGAAGCGTCTGTAAAAGCCGCTGCGGCCATGCTGGTGATGGTGAATCGATACTGTTCGCTGACCGTCCGCGCCCCTCGTCGCAGATACAAGCCCAGGGCGCCGGAGATAATGACCGCGTCCACGCCCTGCGACCGCATCCTCCTCTCGCAGTCATCGAGGACCGTGCTGGCAAGGCGGTGTTCACGATAGTCCTCGTGTGTGCACACCGAGCCCAGCAGCGCCAGGGACAGCGTCGGCCCGCCGACAACCGCGTCCCGCACAATGTACGCTGCGTGAGACCCCGGCCGGCCGCGGTCAAACAGTACCCGGCAATTCTCCAGGTTCTCGTCGGCGAACAGTACAGGAAAGCGCAGGTACATATCTTCTTCGTCGCCGCTTGCGAACACGTGGTTGACCAACTGCATTGCTTTCGAGAGCTCGTCCCGCCGCACGCCCCTTGGCCCCTCCAAGCTCTGACCATCGACGTTCATACAAAAAGTCTCCTTTGCAAAAGCCTTGCATAAGCTCACCTGTGGGGTTAGCGAATGTCAAGTAAATTTGGGACGGTTTTGTCACGATGTTGACTTGACGTCGGGGGCGATGTAAAATCCGCCCGGTAACCCATACAGGGGACAAGTATGCGGGCGCTCGTGACGCAGCTCACCCCGGACGGACGGCGCCAGAAGATCCTTGTGACCGACTGGCCCGAGCCAGGTGACGCGGAAGGAAAGCACGTCAAGACTCGGACAGTTTTCAGCGGTGTGACCAATGGGACTGAGCGCAACAACCTCCTCCGCGGCAACTACGCGATGCCGGACGACGCCCTGCCGGCTGGCTATGGCTATCAGAACGTGGGCCGCGTGGTCGAGGTCGGTTCGGACGTGGAGCACCTGGCCGTCGGCGATGTGCTCTTCATGAGCGCCGACCATGCAGAATTCGTTCTCGTCCACGAAGATGGCCTGCTCATCAAGCTGCCAGAGACAATTGACCTCCAGCACGCCGCCCTGTTCGGCGTGGCGTCCGTGGCCATGCACGACGTCCGGCGTGCCGAGACGAAGTTAGGCGACCGCGCCCTCGTCATCGGCGCCGGGCCGATCGGACAGTTCACCGCCCAGACGGCGAGGGCCGCCGGGGCGAACGTGACGGTAGTGGACCTAGACGAACGGCGCCTGAGCGTGGCGCGCCAGTGTGGCGCGCATCAGACAATTCCGGTCGGCGGCGAGGCAACCTGGCAAGGCCCCATTCGAGAGGCCGGACCCTTCGATATCGTCTTCGAAGACAGCGGCGCCGACGTGCTCGGCTACGTCATCGGCACCGGCTGGGGGGGTGGGCTCATCAAGCACCGCGGCAAAGTCGTGATGATTGCCGGCCGCAGCCAGGTGGCCTACAACTTCAACAGCGGCCAAGGCAGCGAGGTGACTATCCTCCACGCCGGCCACTTCGACAAGAGCGACATTGCCCAGGTCGCGCGGCTCCTGGGCGACGGCGTCATCCGCATCCAGCCCATTATCCAGGATGTCGCCAAGCCCGACAAGGCTAAGGAAATCTACGACACGCTCCGCGACGAGCCCAACCAGCTCTTCGGGACCGTGTTCGATTGGCAGTAGGAAGGAGAATTGGCCGTGCCGAACATCATCGCACTGCTCGGGGCGCTTGACACGAAAGGCGCCGAATACGCGTTCGTCAAGGATTGTATCGAATCCCGCGGCCACAAAACGCTGCTCATCGACGTCGGCGTTCTAGGGCGACCTCCTTTGAAACCGGACATTTCCAATGAAGAGGTCGCCAGTGCCGGCGGCGCCGATCTTCGGAAGCTCGCGGCCGACAAGGATCGCGGGAAGGCCGTCGCGGCGATGAGCAAGGGGGCCGCGGCGCTCCTGCCAAAACTCCACGCCGAGGGCAAGTTCGACGGTGTCCTCGCCATGGGCGGCACCGGCGGCACCTCCGTCGCCTGTACCGCGATGCGGGCCCTGCCGCTCGGCGTGCCCAAGGTAATGGTCTCGACCACTGCCGGCGGCGACGTCTCCGGCTACGTCGGCGTGCAGGACATCGTGATGATCGCGTCCATCGTGGACGTCGCAGGGGTCAACCAAATCAGCCGGGAGGTGTTCGCGAGGGCAGCTGGCGCCATCTGCGGTATGGTCGAGACCATCGTCCCGGCCGGCGAGGACAAGCCGCTTGTCGCGGCCACCATGTTCGGCAACACCACGCCATGCGTGGAAAAGGCCAAAAAGATAGTCGAGGCGGCGGGGTACGAAGTCCTCGTCTTCCACGCTACCGGCACCGGCGGCAAAACGATGGAGAGTCTCATCGACGCAGGCCGGATTAACGGGGTACTCGACATCACCACCACGGAATGGGCGGATGAGCTGGTGGGCGGTGGGTTCTCAGCCGGCCCGACCCGTCTGGAGGCAGCCGCCAGGAACGGCATCCCGGCCATCGTCACGCCCGGCTGTCTGGACATGGTCAACTTCTGGGCGCCTGAAACTATTCCTGACAAGTTCCAGGGGCGCACGTTCTATCAGCACAACCCGAACGTCACGCTGATGCGCACGACCGTGGATGAGTGCAAGCGGCTCGGCAAAATTGTCGCTGGAAAACTCAACATGAGCACCGCTCCGGTCACCGTCCTGATTCCACTGAAGGGTGTCAGCATGATCGACCTCGAGGGCAAGCCGTTCCACCTGCCCGAAGCCAACCGGGCGCTGTTCGACGCGCTGAAGAAGAACCTGCGAGACGATATTCCCGTCATCGAGATGGACTGCGACGTGAACGACGAAGCGTTCGCCAAGCGCTGCAGCGAAACGTTGTTGGCGCATCTGAAAGCGACGGCATAAGTAGCGAAAGGAGGGCGGAAATGGCCGAGGCGAGAAGCAGCATCCTGAAGCGATTTCGCCAGAAAATCAAGAGTGGTAAGCACATCGTGGGCGGCGGCGCCGGCACCGGCATCAGCGCCAAGTGGGAAGAGGCCGGCGGCATCGACCTTATCGTCATCTACAACTCCGGCCGATTTCGCATGGCCGGGCACGGCTCGCTGGCGGGGCTGATGCCCTACGGCGACGCCAACGCCATCGTGCTCGAGATGGCCAACGAAGTCCTGCCTGTCGTCAAAAAAACGCCCGTGCTGGCCGGCGTATGCGGCACCGACCCGATGCGGCTGATGGATAAGTTCCTCGGCGAGGTCAAAGCCGTCGGCTTCGCCGGCGTGCAGAACTTCCCCACCGTCGGCCTCATCGACGGTGTCTTCCGGGCCAATCTGGAAGAGACGAACATGGGCTACGGCAAGGAGGTCGAAATGATTCGCCTGGCCCACGAGATGGACCTGCTCACTACGCCGTACGTCTTCGACACGGCCCAGGCGGCGGCGATGGCCGAGGCCGGGGCGGATATTCTGGTCGCTCACATGGGCCTGACGACCTCGGGGTCGATCGGCGCCAAAACCGCCAAGACACTCGATGAGTGCATCGGCGAAATCGACGCCATCGTCGGGGCCGCGCGAAAGGTGCGCGACGACATCATCGTCCTCTGCCACGGTGGGCCCATCTCCGAGCCGGACGACGCCGCCTTCATCCTGAAGAACTGCAAAGATGTCGATGGCTTCTACGGCGCTAGCTCGATGGAGCGCCTGCCGACCGAACGCGCCATCAAAGCGCAAACCGAGGCGTTCACCAACATCCGGCGTTGACGCCCATCTTCGAGCGACGCGATGAAGGAAGTTCTGGAAGGCCTGACGCAAAGTCAGGCGGAGGCTGTTACCCACGGGGACGGCCCGCTGCTGGGGGTCGCCGGCGCCGGCAGCGGGAAGACACGAGTCATCACGCGGCGGGTAGCATATCTGGCGGCCAGCGGGGTGCCGCCGTATCGCATCCTGGCCATCACTTTTACCAACAAGGCTGCGGACGAGATGAAACGGCGGGTGGCCGAGCTCACCGGCACCCGTGGCGCGTGGATATCGACGTTTCACTCGATGTGCGCGCGAATGCTTCGCCAGTTTCCCGATTTGCTCGGCTTCGAGTATCCGTTCAGCATCTACGACCGCGCCGACTCGCTGGCTTGCATCAAGGCAGTGCTGAGCGAACTCGGCCTGGCCGGCAGCCGGATGAAGCCCAACTCATTTTTGGGCGCCATAAGCCGGGCCAAGAACAATATGCTCACCCCGGCGCAGTATGCGGAACGGGCGTCCAGCCCTCGGGAAAAGCAGACCGCCCGGGTCTATGACCTTTACCAACGCATGTGCCGGGCGAACAGCGCCCTGGATTTCGACGACCTGCTCCTGTGCGCCGCTCAACTGATGGAGGAGAACGACAGTTTCCGCACATACTGGCAGGGACGCTTCAGCCACGTGCTGATTGACGAGTATCAGGACACCAACCATCCGCAATACGTTATCGCGCGGTGGCTCGCTGCGGGGCACGGCAACCTCTGTGCCACCGGTGACCCGGACCAGTCTATCTATGGCTGGCGAGGTGCCGACATAAAAAACATCCTCGATTTCAAGAAGGATTATTCAGACGCCCGGCTGGTAAAACTGGAGGAAAACTTCCGGTCGACGAAAACCATCCTGCTCGCGGCCTCCGGCGTAATCGAGATAAACAAGGAGCGGATCGAACGGGGCCTGTGGACCCGCAACGACAAGGGCACACCGGTGCAGGTCATCGAATCCGCAACGGACGTGGATGAGGCCGACGCCGTCGTGGCGGGCATTAAATCCAGCCGCGCCGACGGCTTCAACTACGCTGACATGGCCGTCTTCTACCGAACCCACGCCCAATCCCGTGTGGTAGAAGATTCGCTGCGCGACGCCGGCATGCCATATCTTATCCTCGACGCAGTCGAGTTTTACAACCGGAAAGAAGTGAAGGACGTGGTGGCCTACCTCAAAGCCATTGTGAACCCGTCCGACGCAGTCAGCCTGCTGCGGATTATCAATGAGCCCCGGCGCGGGATCGGACCGCGCACTGTCGAGCGGCTGCAGGCACATGCCGCGGCGGAGCGCCTGACGTTCGACGAAGCGTTGGGTGCGGCGGACGACATACCCGCTCTGTCGAAAGGTGCGGCGAGGAAGCTGAAGGACTTCGCAGCACTGATGGGGAGGCTCCGCGGGACGGCGCGCTCGCCGGTGGTTGAAGTTGTGCGTGCCGTGCTGGCGGAGACAGGGTACCTCGAGATATTGAAGCAATCGGCGGCCGAGGAAGACGCAGCACGCGCCGAAAACGTGGAGGAGCTGGTCAACGCGGCAGCGCAGTTTGACCTGGATTATCCTGAGGCCGGACTGGAGGAGTTTCTGGAGCGGGTCACGCTGGTCTCCGACAGTGACGCAATGACCAGCGACGAGGGGCGGGTGCTGCTGATGACGCTGCATTCGGCGAAGGGGCTCGAGTTCCCGGTGGTGTTCATCGTCGGTGTGCAGGAGGGCCTGCTGCCGCATATAAACGCACTCGGCTCGAAGTCACAGGTGGAGGAGGAACGCCGGCTGTGCTACGTCGGAATGACCAGGGCGAAGAAGAAGCTCTTCCTCCATTGGGCGGCGGAGCGGTTTACGTTCGGCCAGTGCGACACCGCCAACCAGTCCAGGTTCATCGCTGAGATACCCGCGGAAGCAAAACAGCATGAGAGTCAGTCCGTAAAACGCGTGATCGAATATGACGAAGAGGTGACAGGAGACGAGCCCGACAGGCTGAGCGTCAACGACCGGGTACGGCATCCGGTCTTCGGCACTGGCAGGGTCGTTTCGGTGTCTGGCAGCGGAGCAAAGGCCACGGTGGTGGTTGATTTCCGCGGGCGGAAGCGGCACCTGATGCTGAAGTTCGCCAATCTCGTACAGGTCGGGTGACACGCCTTTCTTGATACCCGAACCACAAGAGCAGCTTTCCTGCACGGCGAGGCAAGCGAGGACGAAATTCCCGCGGCTCACGCCAGGTCTCTCAAGTAAGGTCTGAGCAGGCGATGAGCGACGGACAGCAGGACGGCGCTGCCCACCACGGCAAGAGCCACGTCCCACGAGCACCCCGACATCGCTATCCCAAGCGCTGTTCCGGACGCCGGCGGATGTTCGGTGTCGGTGAGGACCATCACAAAAATCGACAGGCCGACCGCCGCGGCAGAGGCGATGATGACGTAATCAGAAGAAGGGCCTGCGAACAGGCTGCCAAGCGCCCCGCACAACAGCCCCACAACCTGTCCACCAATCACATTCCGCGGCCTCGCAGTGAAGTATCCGGGCATGGCGAACACAATGAACGCGGTTGAGCCGATCGAAGCCACAATCACCAGGCTCCTCGCCCTCAACATCCACAGAGCAATCAGCAGCGTGAGCGAGGCCAGCACGCTTTGCAAGATGTAGTTCTTCCAGTGCAGACGAAACTCTATGACCATGTCCGAAATCGTCTTCCTCATACGTGTGGGCCCTCCACGACGCAAAACAGGCCGGGCAGCGCAAACAAGCCCGAACTAATTATTCTTTCCTCCGCACGATATGCGGCATTATAGGAAAGTCGCATCAAAAAAACATTGCGCCGTCACACGTTACCATTCTTCAGTCACCTTTCATCAGCAGGCAAGACTCAGAGCAAAAAATTGAAATCATGCAGGACGTTGACATTGGGGATCGTGCACGTTAGTATTCGGCGGCTTGTTCGGCCTTTCGGGTATGCGTTTGTCGGCGGCGAAATAATTCAGTTGTAGGTGGCACACATGAAAGCCCGCTTGTTAAAAGCATTACAAAAGAGCACCGCCGATTACGCGGAAATCCGCGTGGAAACTGAGGATTCCTCCGTCATTGCATATCGTGGGCGGGAGGTCGAGACCGCGGGGACATCGTCGGTCCGTGGCGGGATTGTTCGCGCCTGCACCCGCGGCGGGTGGGGCATGGTGACGTTTGATTCACTCGCCCAGCTCGGTGAGCAGGTCAAGGAAGCCTGCGCCTGCGCCAAACTGGTTGGTGAAGAAAAAACCGAACTGGCCGAGGTGGAGCCTGTTGACGCCGAGAAGCCGGTGACCTTGGAACATGATTTCCGCGGTGTCAGCCTGGACGACAAACTCGCGCTACTGAAGGCCTATAACGACATCATTCTCGGCGCGGCACCCTCTATTGAGTCCTCTTCTGTCGGATACGGCGACAGCTTCCGCACAGTGTACTTCGCTTCAACCCGGGGCAACTACTTTATGGAACAGCGCCCGAGGGTAACGTGCAGGTTCATGGCGGTGGCACGTGATGGCGCACTGGTGCAGCGGGCGTACGACGGCATCTCATCGACTACCACTTACGACGCGGTGCTGGGGATGGAGGACAAAGTGCGGGAAACGGCCGAGCGCGCCGACGCCCTGCTGAGGGCGCCGAAGTGCGAGGGAGGAACGTATTCCGTGATACTGGACCCCGAGCTCGCGGGGGTTTTTGTGCACGAGGCGTTCGGGCATCTGAGTGAAGCGGATCTGGTGTACGAGAACGCGCAAATGCGGGAACTGATGTGCCTGGGCCGTGAGGTCGGGGTGGCCGGGCTGAACGTCATCGATGACGGCTCGCTGGGGAATTACACCGGCACTGGTGCGTTTGACGACGAAGGAACGCCGACCGGAGAGACTTATCTCATTCGGGGAGGCGCCCTCGCGGGGCACCTGCATTCGCTTGAGACGGCGGCGAAGATGGGCGCGAAGCCAACTGGGAATGCGCGGGCAATTGGCCGCAGCGTGCCGCCCATCTGCCGCATGACCAACACCTACGTCACAAACGGCGACATCCCCGTGGGTGAGTTGTTTGCAGGCGTGGACCGCGGGGTCTATGCGTGCGACGCATTCGGCGGCCAGACGGCGCTGGAGATGTTCACCTTTTCTGCCGGCTATGGGTATCGCATCGAGAACGGCCAAAGAGGAGAACTGCTCCGCGACGTGACGCTGACGGGCAACGTGTTCCAGACTCTGAAGTCAATCGACGGGATTGGGAACGACCTGGTCATTTCCAAGCGCGGGGGCGGGTGCGGGAAGGGCGGACAGTCTCCCCTGCCTGTGAGCGTAGGGTCGCCGCATTTACGGATCCGCGACGTTGTAATTGGAGGCGGGTAGAAACGAGGGAACCGTGCGCAAACCGATGATCGAAAATAGCGAATCGCGCCTCCGGCAAGGAGTTGAAAGGGCGAACAGCGCAGGGGCGTCGGCGGCCAAACTCTCCCTTGGGCACTCCGAGAGCACACACTGCAGTTTCGAACGCGGCCGCCTCAAGGAGACCGGCTCCAGCGAATCGCTCAGTTACAACGTCGAAGTGCTGGTCGACGGCCGCTGTGGCACTTCCTCCGGCAATCGAATAGAAAAGCTGGACGAAATGATAGACCGCGCCATAGTGCTCGCAAAGGTAGGAAGCACAGCCCACTTCAATGCCTACCCGCCGCCGGGCGCGCTCACACCGGTCAAGACCCATTCCGAACGCACGCTGGGCCTTGCGCGCGAGAGGATGATAGAAAGCTGCGGGCAGATGGTAGAGGCACTCAGGGAATACGACCCCGACCTGTTCATCTCCGCCACAGGAAGCCGAAACGAGTCCGAGGACATCACGGTCACAACCGGTGGCGTCTGCCACCAGGCCAGCCGGACCGCCTGGTCGCTGTCCTCGCACGTCCAGCGCACTAAAGGCACCGATATCCTGTTTGCCGGATACGGGCGGGGGTGGTGTGACCTGAACGAGTTCTACGCCCCATCCGTTATCGCCGGGCGTGTCCTCGTTGACCTGCGCAACGCCGAAAAGACCGTCGAGCCGCCGACAGGAAAGGTGAAGGCCTACATCCCGCCAGAGCAACTGCCGGCCTTTCTCATGCCTTTCATGGCAGGCATCAACGGGCGGAACGTCGCAAAGGGTGATTCACCTCTTGCTGGTCGGTTGGGAGAACAAGTTCTCGCAAAATCGATAACAATTGTGGACCACCCGCACGTCGATTACGCCAGCGGCGCGTGTGAGATCGACTCCGACGGCATACCAACACGGAAGCAGACGCTGTTCGAGAACGGCGTCCTGCGTCGCTTCCTGTATGATCTCGACACCGCCGGTCTCGCTGGTGCCGAGCCAACCGGCAACAGCGGCTGCTACCCCTATTGGCTGCTGGTCACCCCCGGCGTTCGTCCGAGCAGCGAGCTGCTCGCCGACATCGATGATGGCATCTACATCAAAGCCCTAATCGGCTACGGGCAGGGCAACATCATCAACGGCGACTTCTCCTGCAACGTGGGCTTGGGCTACCGCATTCATAACGGCGAAATCACCGGCCGTATCAAGGACACGATGATTGCTGGCAACCTGTATGACCTCTTCGCGGAGAACGTTGAGTTGAGTTCCGACCTGGACCACGCTGGCCGAATGCCCCACGCGGTCATTGAGGGGCTCAGCGTCGCCAGTCGGTCGGCGTAGCCGCCCCCGGACGCCCCGTGCCCCGGGGCTCAGGCGGTGGGTTCAACGATTATGCGGACTACAATGAAGTTCACACGCCGCCGGTCACTTGACTTTGACTTCGATGCGGTTGCGCTCCACGCCGAGGATTTCCAGCCGCGGCTCCTCGATTTTCCCCAGGACCACCGCCAGGGTGCGCGAGTCTCCCTTGAACGTGCAGTCCAGTGTTGCGGCGCCATGCTGATATGAGCGCTGCACGACCCTCTCCATCCCGTTGACCTTTTTCAGCTGCCCTTCGAGTCGCATCAGGCGTTCGAAGGTCACATCCATGATTAGGATTTGGATTGACTGTTGGTCGAGGCTCGACTTACGGAGGTGAAGAACAATCTTCTTTATAAGGGGGCTTGCGATTTGGCTGCCGGCGCCGGAGATGGCGAGTTTCTGTGCGCTGGCCCTGCTGCGCCCGCCGCGGCGGACGGTCACGTTCTCGGACGCAATGACCTTCCCCGTGCTTACGAGCACCGCCCTCGCCTCGATGCTGGCGGTGTAGAAGAACTGCTTCACTCCATACACCTGTTCGACCTTGGCGAAGTTGGCACAGGCCTTGCCGGTAATCAATATATCGCAGCCCCACCGCCGGCCCAGTTCACGGGCGACGGCGGGGTGGTCGAAGCTGTCGAGCCGCTCGCGTGCGTTGATTGCCTCGACCTGCGAGCGGTCAACCAGATTAAATTTTTTGTCGAGTAGCGCGTTTTGGAGGCCCGAGCGTGCGAGGGCCGTCTCAGCGGCTGCCCCGCCCGCGAAGTCCGCAACCACGCATGCGATCCGGGCGTGGTTGCTCAGGTAGTGCAGTATGGAAAGGTCTTTCGCAATCATTTTTGTGCAGACCGTTGCACGCACCTTTGCCCTGAACACCCCGCGGGTTCTTTGCAAGCTGAGGAGGTCGAATTTCACGATGGAGCCGCGCGTCTCGGTCAGCACAATGTCGCGGGCGAGGTGCCAGTCAACCACGAGGCTTTGGTTTCGGACGACGATACCCGCTCCGCGTTCAACCGCGTTGCGAAGTGCGTCCTTCTTCGCGGCTTCCGCAGTGACGCCCTCCCCCTCTGCCTCGACGGTTTGCGTTTCCCCAGAACCGGCATCGGCGGCTTGGAGCTGTTCAGACCCCGCTTCCACAGGCTTCGGAGATATTCTGTCGGGGGTTAGCCACGGCGGTGGTGGCGCCGGAGGACCCGAAGCACACCCAGGGGCCGCTGCAAACGCCGCGGCCACAATGGCCAGTATCACCGGCTTCCGCATGAGGTCACCACTGTTGTTCCAAAGCCGCTTCGATGTCTGATTTGAGCGCCTGGACACGGACGGTGACCGCCGTCTGGTCGGGGGTGAACTGCTCGGATACCCGGTGAACCCCCTTGATCAGGCCGGCGCTCTTGCTGATGATGTGGTCGTTCTGCGCGACGAAGTTCCTGATCTCGGTTTGTGTAGATAGGAAAGTTCCGGCATACTCCTCGAGCAGGTTCCTTTGTGCGTCCACCAAGGCCGCCCGCTTGGCCATAAGCACCTTCTGGGCAAACGACAGACCTGTGTCTCTGTAGGCGTCCAAGACGGCAGTGCCCGTAGCGGTCACGACTTCCCGGCTGGCGCAGCCGGCGACGGACAGCGCCAGGAACACCGTCAATGCGATAACCTTTCTCATTGCTCGATCCCTTTCACGTCAGAAGAAGGCGCAGCGTTCACTTGAGCCCCAGCGCGGCCCCGATTTCGGGAACCGAAACGGCCACCTCCACCTCGAAGGAGCCGTCCGGCTTCTCTTCCTCGCTGACCACGCGGGCGCCCTTGATGACGGCGTCCACTTTCGCCCGAATGACGTCCTTCTTGGCTACATAGTCCTCGACGGTTGTGGTGGAGCTCAGGCGGATTCCCCTGATTCTCTCGGCCAGGTTTCGGAGCGCGTCCATCTTGGCGGCGCGTTTGGCGCGGAGCCTGGCCACACGGGGGTCAAGCCCATCGGGGATCAGGCCTGTCCCAGTGGCGCTGACGGTTTTCATTTTCGGGTCAAGCCGCAGCGGCTTATGGGTTTTAGCGGGCCCGCCGCCGATTTCATCCGGCCACGCGAGGTTTTGGCTGAGGGCGGCGTCCGGCTCGGGCCTGTTGCCGAGGGTTTCTGTGAGGTCCTTCATCCTTGCCTCGACGACCGCTCGGTAGATGGTTTGGTCTGGGCTGGGTGCGACGCGGACAACTCGCACGCCCTTGATGAGGCCGCCGGAGGTCGAGATGATCCTGTCGGTTTCCGCCACGAAATTCTTTATCTGGGTTTGTGTGGAGAGGAAGGTCCCAGCGTACCGCTCGATGAGGTCCCTTTGTGCCACCACCGTGGCGGTGCGCTTGGCCATGTTGACGGCTTGGCCGCGGGTCATTCCTTTTTGGAGGTATGCATCGAGCGCCGCGTCGCCTGTGCCGGTCACAATTTCGTTGCCGGCGCAACCTGCCAGCGAAAGCGCGATCACCAGCGCCGCCGGTCGAAGCCTTGTCATTCGTCCACTCCCTCGGTAGTAAGAGTTTAGTTGGTCCTGGAACTTCCTGCGGCTACGGGGTAATACCCTCACTTGGGGTGGCTTTTTTCTTCTCCTCGTTCTTTTTCGCCGGCTTCGCCTCGGCGTGTGCGTTTTTGGGTTCTACCGGTAACCCGCCGCCTATGACGCTGAGACGTGACGGCGCACGCGAGGACAGCAACCGGCGGACCTCGTCCGGAAGGTCCCGGGTTGAAACGCTCCTATACATCTTCACCAGCCCCTCCTGCGTAATCTCCACTCGGTCTATTCGTGCCAGGCGGCAGAGTTTTTTCACGGCGCTCTTCAGTTTTTCCCTTTTCTCGATTAGGTCGCCTGCGGTGCTGCCAGACAGCAGCCGGACGCCGTAGATTCTGCTCTTGAGTTTCCGCTGCGCGTCACGCTTGGCGTTGTTGCGGGCGATTGCAATTTGTTTCAGGCTTAGCACGGCTCCGGCGCCGTTCCGGTATCGTCCCAGGCTGAGGGGCTTCATCAGGGCTTTAGCGGGCAATGAGATTTCGACCTTGTAGGTGGTGCGGTTTTGGTCGAGGCTCTCTCTGACGAGGTTGGCCTTGGTCAACGTCGCGTTCACCCTGGCGCGGAGCTCATTGTGTTGTGAGAGGAAGGCTTCAACTGTGACGCCGTCGTCGAGCGAAAGCGACTGCACTTTTTCCGCCAGGGCAGTGTATGCATTCGTCATCGCCTGGCGGCGGGCGTTCTGCTTCGCCTTTTCCGGTGTTGACGAATGCTCCAGCTTGGCCGCACCCTCGGCCTTCAAGTGCGTCTCCACCCAGGCTTTCACCTGTTCGGTGACATCCCCTGGCGGCAATCCGAGTGCCTTAAGGGCGGCGACCTCGCCAGCCACCCCGTCTGCACAGATGGTGCGTGGCAGGTTATGTATTTTCGCGCGAAGCTGGGAGGGGAGGTCCGAAGTTTCGAGCCTGATTGTGACGTGCACCACGCCGCACGGGTCGAACTGCGGTTTCGCGGTCGGGCCGGCCCCTCTAAGCGCCGTTTCCACAGCGTGGCGCAGCCGCTGGTTTGCGGCCACCAGCTCCGCCACTGTTTTGTTCGTGGTTAACTGAGTGTCGTAAATCTTATTGGTCAGGTTCAGGAGCGCATCGGCCCGCGCGGCTGCTACCGCCACCGCCTTAGGGCGGGGCTGTCCCTCCGCAGACGCCTGACGCGGCGCCAACACAAACAGGCCCACCATCGCCAGAAGCGGCAGCGATTCGATTATCCGTCCCATCAGTTTGTATCCCATAGCCGAGAACTCTGATCTCAAAATTATACTACGCCGATGCAGGAAACTGCGCAAGGGTTTTTGCTGGGGGTGAGCATCCGGACATCCGCCGGTGGGAGGTCGCCGCCGTGGTCTTGCGCTGCCTCGCGAGCGTCAATAGAATGCGGTCAGTAATACCAGACGGTCGAAGCATATCAAGGAAGGAGGTTAGGAATGGCCGCAGTCAAGGAAGTTCAGCCTGCAAAATGTCTGATGGGGCGGTTGAAGCACGGAGCGGACCTGGTGGAGGAACTGACCTCTGTATGCGTGGACAACCACGTCACGCTGGGATGGGTCCACGCCATTGGTGCGGTGCAGAAAGCCCGGCTGGCCTACTACGACCAGGAGACGCACGAATACCGGTTCCTCGAGCTGGACAGGCACCTCGAGCTCACCAGCCTCGTTGGTAACGTCTCCTTAAAGGACGGCGTCCCGATGCTCCACCCCCATGCTACCCTGGCCGATGAGCACGGCAACGCCTACGGCGGACATCTTGCGCCGGGGACTATCGTCTTTGCGTGCGAGTTTCTTGTTCAGGCTCTTGACGGGCCCGAGTTTGCCCGTGGGTTCGACACGGAAACCGAGCTGCCACTGTGGACGACTTGAGCGGGTTGCGCTTGGAACAGCAGCCGACTTGCAGGCATTATTAGCGCTGAAGCCCCCTGGCCCGCTCCGCCTGCTTGATGTTCTTCAGGCGTTTCTTCTGCGCCTTGCGACGATGGTCGCTCGGCTTCTCATAATACGCCGCATGCTTGATCCTGCCCAGCATGCCCTCGTTGTCACAAATCTTCTTGAGCCGCTTGAGCGCCTTTTCCAGCGGTTCGTCCTTCGCAACGGAAACCCTTACCACAAAGCATCAACTCCAATCTACGTCCTCAAGAGAACTGAAGGCAAAAATGCTCCCGCCAACGCTAGCAGGAGCAATACTTTGGAACCCTTTTTCTTCATAATAGGCTGTTCGACACAGTTGTCAACAAAAAAATCCGCGCCTATTATCTCCAAGCGGCGATGTCCCCGCGAATGTCCCCGGGGACATTGACATGAACGACCGGCAGACCCGGCTAACTATTGATGTTCACATTGCTAATGGGGCTGCCAAAATGGCAGAACAGCTTGTAAGCCTAAGTTTTAGGACAAGCAAGTTTTCCCTTCCCGGACACCACCCGTGGAGCAGCGCGTCGATAAATTGGGTGGAGACCCGTTTCAGCGACCGCCAGTCGCCCCGACCATCTGCCTTCCAAAATCGCTAACGACTGAAATCACCGGACCCGTGGGCCGCGTCCGCGCGCCTTACGGGGTGCGGTGGATTTCTTTGTTCGATATTCTTCCTTTTCCTCAAATACCAGAAGGCGTTGAGGGCTTGACTCAAGCGACGGAGATGCAAGGTATTCGGTTGCCGTCGCCTCTCTTCCAAGGTGCTCGGCAAGTTTCTTTAGGTCGACACGCCTCAACACGTCAATCGTAACGGGTCTTTTCGCGTCAGTGAAAACGATAGCCGAAATGAACCGCTGAGCGGTCTCGGAATTCAGGAGGTCCGCGAAGAACTCCGCCTCTGCTTTGGATTCACATGGAATGAAGTAACATGTGTCGTCCACGACGATTGGTTTTCCGCCCGAGGTGCCCACCGCTTGGAACTGCAGGCTCTTGTAGAGCCCGGAAATGGCAACCTTCGCAGGGGTGAATGTGTAGTCTCCAATGCCAAAGACAGAAAACCTTGCGCGTTTCGCGTAGATCGAACTGCCTCTCCTGTCAAGCTGAGCCGCGTGGTCGAGTAGGTAGCGCCATGTCTTAGGCGCGGTCTCCTGAAGCCCGTCTGTGCTATCCGTAACCCTCCGCTGCGTGAGAAGGACGTACCGGTTTGGGCGCAGTCTGCCGTTTGCCAGATCAGATGATTTTAGCAAAGGGTATACGCAGTCGTCTTCCAGTTCGTATTTCTCCCCAAGGCCGTTGATGAACACACCGTTATCCTTCGTGAATTCCATGATCTTGGCGGCGTCGTGTTTGACTCCTGACCGCCACTTGCGATATTCGAGCCCATCGAGACCTCGCAAAGCACGGTATGCGTCTATGTCTGACACCAGTTCTCCCGCGAACAGACCGAAGGTCTGCAAAGGTCCGTCAAAGGAAAGATTCGGGTAGACCGTTGCAGTGGATTCGGCACCGCCCATTCCGGTGTGTGTGTAAAGGAGACAGGCATCAACTGAAACGCCGAACTCGGCGGTTGCATCGATGAGGTGCAAGGAGGATGGTCCTGCGTCCAGACCATTGAGCCAAGCATGGCGAAGGACTTTGCGTGCTGCTGCAGTCTTGCAAAGCATGGCAACGGTTGCTCGCGTCCCCTGAAGCGCTTCGAGCAGCTTGATCAGCATCCACTCTGAAATGTCGAAGTTCGCCTTGCCGGTCTTCGCGGCAAAGCCGCCGTGCCTCTGGAAATTCGACTTCTCCGGCAGATTCCGTCCGCCAATGGCACCCATGGCGGCATTGGTTATCCATGGCGGATTGCCAATAACTAATAGGGGAACCGCCTGTTGCGACAGGAACTCTTTCCAGTCGGTGGCGTAGAAATCCCTCTGCTCGACATGTCCGGCGATAGAACGAAATCCGTCCAGCACTGCACGGGATGCTTTGACATATTCAGGGTTGACGTCGAATCCCCAGTATTCCGGTTCCTCGCCGAGAAGCTCTGCTATCGCTTGAAGAAAACTCCCCACCCCGCAGGTGGGCTCAACTACTGTCCGGATATCAGACTCCTCGCGCTCGACGAGGGTCGCGACTCGGCGGGCAAGAGCGAGGGGAGTTTGAAAGTCACCAAACGTCGCTTGTTGTTCTGTCTTCGGCATTTGTCTCAAACAATCCGCTGCACGCCTTCGACTTTCCCGGCTTGTTCGATAACTCGGCTGTATTGCAGCCGCCATTGAAGGGCATTGGATATCGTAAGATAGCCGAGTTCCGGCGGTGTGGCGACGACTTCCTCAGCCAGGCTTTGGGCTTGAATGTCATCCACCGGAAGAGACCTCTCGTGCAGAAAGGCAATCACGTCGTCCGTGTTCCCGGAATTCTCGATGATCCGTCGTAATCCAGAAGTGGTCTGGAAATCACCGGTACGGATAGTGTCCACGAAAATGGTGTGCAGAACCTTCAGGTTCCCGGTTCTCTTGCGCGCGATGTCGGTCTTCTCATAGACAAACACGAGTAAGGAGTATCCAAGCCCATACACTTTCTGTCTGGCTGTTTTGAAGGGACACGAAGACTGCGGCTGTTTGATGCTGGTCACCTTCATATCAACTCCCAGTTCTGGGAAATCAATGCCCTTGGCTGATGATCCCTCGACAAACTCGTATTTCGTGTGTAGGTATCGCCGAAACTTATGCTCAAAATAGGTGCCCACCGCCTTCCCGTCGGTCACTCCGTAAAGACTGTGTTCGTGATGTGCCGTCTCGGCCTTGCCGAACATCTGAGCTCCCGTCTTGAGAAGCTTAACTGTCAGTTTCCGCATATCTCTCTCGTTATTGGACAGGTGTTACTCGTTTCGCCGCAGGAACCGGACGCCAGCTTTCTGTGCCAGCCGGTGGAGGCGGGCGAAGTTCAGAGCATAGTCGCGTTCCTCAGACATGTGCTCGCAGAAACAGGTGACGTCCTGCGGCAATTGCGCCAGGCGGCGAAGATACGTGTCGTAGTCCATCACCCCGTCGCCGATGTTTACTTCGTCCCACTTTAGAAACATGTGGCCGAAATCACAGCGGATGTCCTTCAGGTGAACGCTCGCCACCTTGTCGGCCAGCAGGTCGAAGGTCTTGTTTATCAGGTCGGTGGTGTTGTAGAAATGTTCCTGGTTGACCATGTTCATCTGGTCCAGGTGCAGACCGAAAGCGGGGGGGCCGACGCTGTCGATAAAGGCGCGGATATCCTCGGGCTGGTAGAAGAAGGGGTTGTGCCATGGCTCGATGACGTATCTGGTGGTCTTCAGTTCCAGACCGTCGAGGATTCGGAGGACGACTTCGCGGAATTCCTCCTTGCATTCTTCGGTATACATGTATGGGTGCGGTGCCAGCCCGGCGTCGGAGGGGTCCTTGGTGCCCACAAGGGTCACCACGCAGTGGCAGCCCATGGCCTCGGCCTTCTTGAGCATGGTCCGGGCATTTTCAATTCTTCGGGTTTGCTCTTCTTTGTCGGGCGTCATCACGTTGACCCACATTCCTGCCTCGCCGACGACCATGCCGAGGCTGCGCGCCTTTTCGCCGAATGCGGCGCACGCCTCGGGGTTCATGGTTTCCTCGAACCCACCTGGTGCGCTGATGGCTGATAACCCGTAGATGTCCAGTTGCTCACAAAGTTCGTCCAGGTCGTCGATGGACTGTGCGCCGAAGAATCCGCCGAGTCTCATGACTTTCCTCCTTTATCTTTTTCGAAGGCCTTGACAATCTCGTCAGGAATAGCGATTTCGACAAGACGCTGCTCTTCCAGGCTGGTCACCAGCGCATCCAGCGCGAACATATTAACGACGGACTGGTAGAGTGGCAGGACGGGGTCGCGTTTGCCGGCGAGCACGTCCGCGAAGTGCTCGAGCTGGAGTGCGAAGCGGTCGCCAGGTTCGGAGCGGACGATTTCCTTGTCGTCTTTCCGGGTGTCCCGGCGAATCTCGATAAGGTATTCGCTGTCCGGCGGCTGGTCCCAGCATCCGTTCGGGAGGTCTATCATTGCGTCGGCGAGCGTAATGTCCAGGTCCTGCCGCTCGGACTGCTTGTCGCTTTCAATCAGTCCGACACAGCCGCTGGCGTATTGGATGATGCCGTGCATGCGATTGATGGTGCGGTACTTAGGGCTGTGGCGGCCGACGCAATAGGCCCGCGCCGGCAGCGACGCGGCGAGCCAGCCGCAGGCGTTGACCGGGTAACAGGCAAAGTCCCACGGTATGCCGCCGCTGCACTCGGCCCTCTGCCGCCAGTTGCGGGTGGCGTCGTTCGGGTCTGCTTCCTCCGAGTCGAACCCGCTGAAGGCGGCATGGATGCTCTCGACCGGGCCGAAGCCCCGCGTCCTGAGCAGTTCATCCAGAGCGCACATGCGGGGGTGATGGCGGTATGTGAAGGCTTCGACGAGCAACGCTCCCGCCTGCTTCACCATTCGCCACACGTCCAGCGCCTCAGGACCGGTAACGGTGAGGGCTTTCTCGCAGAGGATGTGCTTTGCGCCGGCGGCGAGGCATTTTTCGATTTGTTCGCGGTGCTGGTTCGGCCACGTCGCCAAGACAACGGCGTCGAGGTCTTCCGCACCGATCATCTCTTCGTAGTCCGTGTACCAGTGCTGGCACCCGTACTTGCTGGCCCACTCTCTGGCGGTGTCCGGTTGGACATCACAGCAAGCGACGAACCGAACACCAAGTCTGCAATTTTTGGCGCCGCGGGCGTGGGAATGAGAAATCCCTCCGCAGCCAACTATACCCAGTTTGATCTCGCCTGTTTCGGACACGATTACTCCTTTTGCATGTTTTGCCAGTTACCACCCAAGCGCGGGGAGCGCGAACACGCGTTCCAGTTTATCTTGACCCTGCCGCTCCAGAAAGCTATGTCTTCCGTATGATACTTCAATCGGGTTCTTATTGTCCGCATTCTCGAACGGTTTTCAAGCGCTTCTGGAGTTGACGGACCAGGAACGTGCACCACGCCGGAAAGAAGGCGGCCCGGCTGCCAGCGCCCCTTCCCCTTTGGCCGCGTTTTTTCGCTCATCTTGCAATGCAACCGAGACCCTCCTTGCGAACATCGATCAGATGGAGTAGATTCAGCGTCCGAACGACCGGTAAATGAGGAGAGGAGACCGTGGAAAAAGTGGCATATTTGAGTCAGCCAAACTGTTACAAACTATCCAACGGAACGGTGGAAGCAATCGTCACCACCGACGTCGGTCCGCGGGTAATTCGTTACGGGTTCGCGGGCGGCGAAAACATGCTGGCCGAAATTCCGGGTGATAAGGTGGTAACCGAACTGGGCCAGTGGAAGCACTGGGGCGGCCACCGCCTGTGGCACGCACCGGAAGCGATGCCTAGAACCTATGTGCCTGACAATGACCCGGTTGACTTCGAAGGCGTGGACGACAATTCTGCGCACCTGATCCAGCCGGTCGAAAAAGAAACAGGCCTGCAGAAGGAGATGACGGTAACGCTCGACCACGCCGGCACGCGACTGACCATCGAGCACCGGATCACGAACCGGAACCTATGGCCGGTCGAGTTTGCGCCATGGGCAATCACCATAATGAACGGCTCAGGTGGCGGCACCGTTGTCCTGCCGCAGGAGCCGTACATCTCGCACGACGATTATCTGCAGCCGGCGCGCGCAATGGTACTGTGGCACTACACCGACCTCAGCGACCGGCGTTGGAGGTTCGGCAGCAAATACGTCCGGCTCAACGTGGACCCCGCACAGACCCAGCCGCAGAAGCTCGGGCTCACAAACAAGCAAGGCGGGGCCGGCTACTTCCGCAACAATATGCTGTTCGTGAAGCGGTTCCCATTCCTGGAGCACGCGGTTTATCCCGACTGCGGCTGCAACTGCGAGACCTACACTGCTGGTTCATTTGTGGAGATTGAGACACTCGGCAAGATGGATCGCATCGACCCGGGCGAGTCAGCAGACCACATCGAACGGTGGGATGTATTCAAGGATGTCGAGCTGGGTGACACAGACGCTGCCGCCGAGACGAGCATCAAACCCCTGATTGCGGGAACGAGCGGCGTCGGAGGATAGGATGGAAGTAGTGCCGACCTATGCCGAAGCATGATAGGACGGGTGAAAAAAAAGCGCCGCCCGATGGACGGCGCTATTCCTGTTACTTTCTGTGCTGACGCGAATCAGCCGAGTTTCTTGACGTTGGTCGCCCTGGGGCCTTTGTCGGCCGTCACGACCTCAAACTCCACAGCTTCTTCCTCGGCGAGCGTCTTGAAGCCCTCGCCCAGAATGTCGTTGTGATGGACGAACACGTCACCACTGCCGTCGTCGACGGTGATGCATCCATACCCCTTGCTGTCATTAAACCACTTTACCTTGCCAGTAGCCATAACACGGCTCCTTTTGCAAATTGGCACGTCGGATTCGCAAAAGGTACGCAGGCAAATGATACTGCCTGATCAACCTTGCAAACACGCCCGGCTGCCACCCGGACCTTTCCGGCGGGAGAGGAAACACTTCCACAAAAGCCCGCCGGCCCTTATTACTCCTGCTATTTTGCACCCTCCGCAGCGGCTTGTCAAGGATTTCTTGGCATTTTTTTCGCCGCGCCGCTGCTTGACACATCTGCCGTCCTGCGCCAGAATACGGGCTACAATGTGAGGGTTGGTTTACTGCTGACATCAGTCGCAATTGTAGAGGAGAGACGATGAGAAGCCCCAAAGTCGTCGTAATCGGTGCGGGAAGCCTTTTTTTCGGAAGACAGGCGCTGTGGCAGATGCTCGACTCGGACGTGCTCCGGCACGGGACTCTCGCGTATGTGGACGTCGATAAAGAACGACTCGACAAGATGATGGGCCTCGGCAGGTTGATGATCGATCATCTCGATTCGCCGCTGACACTTGAGGGCTCGTCGGAGCGGAGGGATGTCCTTCCCGGCGCTGACTTCATCGTGCTCAGCTTCGCTAACGACGGCGTGAAGTATCGCGGAATCGACTGCGACATATCCAAAAAATACGGCACGCTGATGGGCTCCGGCGATACCATCGGCCCGGGCGGCATCTTCCGGGCGATGCGCGAACTGCCGGTCATCCTTAAGGTCGCCGACGACGTAAGGGAACTATGCCCCAACGCCTGGGTCATCAACTACATCAACCCCACAACGGTGAACGGAATCGGGTTGATGCGACACGCCTCTGATCTCAAGTCATTCGCCCTTTGCGACGGCCATCACATGCCACAGATGAAACACAGCTATCTTGTCCAGGCAGGCATCGCTCCCGACGCGGAATCCGTCACGCCGGAAATGATGGACAAGCTCGACATGCGTGTCGCCGGCATCAACCATTTCACATGGGTCCTCTCGCTGAAGTATGACGGCAAGGACCTGCTCCCCATTGTTCGCAAGGACCTCGAAGCGGCAGCGGCCAAGGAAAAGGACGAGGGTAGTTCCAAAGGCCGTTTCAACAGCACCTACTGCCTGGAATTATGGGATTTATATGGTGCTTATCCCGACACAATGGCCCATACCAAGGAATACGTGCCGTATTGGCAAGGCCACAATACCAGCGATAGCAAACTCCCCGCACTATCTACATTCGACGCACCCGCCCGGCAGAAAATCCACGATGCGATGTGGAAGGAAGTCGAGGGGTATATCTCTGGCGAACTCCCACCATCACAATTCGTGAGCAAATATGGCCCAGACCACGCCACCGACATCATTGAATCTATGGGGGGCGGGCTCGGCAAACAGTTCTACATCAACCAGCCCAACCGCGGTGCCGTGGAAAACATGGACGACGACGCCTTCTTCGAACTCCTCAGCAACGTCGATATGGACGGTCCGCGTCCACTCCCGGTTGGCTCATTCCCCAAAGGCATCCGCGCCCTTGAGCAACAAGTGCTCGAAACCCACGAACTCACAGTCGAGGCCATCGTGAACCGCGACAGAACACTCCTGCGGCGGGCAATGTGCCTCGACCCCATCGTCAACAGCATCCCTGACGCCGATGCCATCATTGCTGATCTGTTGGATGCCGAACGCCCCGCACTGCCCGACGAGTGGTTCGCATAAAAATTACTGATAAATGCCCGGATTAGGGTCGAAAAGGTGCCCGGCGTAACAGCCCGTACGTCTGCGCGTCGAACCGCCACGCCGTATAACGCGAAGGAGAGAGTAGCATGAGCGCGAAGCCAAACGTCCTCCTAATCCTCAACGACGACATGGGCTACTCCGACATCGGCTGCTACGGCGGCGAGGTGCAAACGCCGAACCTCGACGAACAGGCCAAAGGCGGCATACGATTCACGCAGTTCTTCAACACCGCACGCTGCAGCCCGTCTCGTGCGTCGCTCCTCACCGGCTTGCACCCACATCAAACCGGCGTCGGCATCCTCACCGACGATGGCCGCCCCGACGGCTATCCCGGCAATCTCAACAGGCGGTGTGTCACTATTGCCGAAGTGCTCTCAGAGTCCGGATACGCCACATATATGAGCGGCAAGTGGCACGTCGCTCACGACTGGGTCGATTCGTCGGACAACTGGCCCCGCCAGCGCGGCTTCCAGAAATACTACGGTACAATCGGCGGCGCCGGCAGCTATTTCGACCCGAACACGCTGACGCGCGGCAACGAAAATATCGAGCACGAAGCACGCGTCGATGACTTTTATTACACCGACGCCATCAGCGACAACGCCGTGAAGTTCGCCAACGAACACGCCGCCGAAAACGGCGAGCAGCCTTTCTTCATGTACGTTGCCTACACAGCACCCCACTGGCCCCTGCACGCGCTCGAAGAAGATGAAGATATTGGGAAGTATAGGGGCCGGTTCGATGCCGGTTGGGACAAGCTCCGTGAGCAGCGGCTCGACCGGATGATCGACATGGGCATCATCGACCCATCGTGGAAGCTCACCAAGCGCGACCCAGAAGTGAAACCGTGGACCGAAACCAAACACAAAGAGTGGCAGGCACGCCGCATGGAGGTCTATGCAGCGCAGATCGACCGCATGGACCGGGGCATCGGCCGCATCATCGACACGCTCAAGGCAAACGGACAGCTCGACAACACCCTCTTCATTTTCCTCGCCGACAACGGCGGCTGCTCCGAGGGCATGGCCAACCGGCCCGACCCGTACGTGAACGGACTTTGTGGACGCACCAAGACGCGCGACGGCCGCACCGTGCGCTACGGCAACAACCCGGATGTCATGCCCGGCGGCGAAGACACCTACCAGAGCTACGGCGTCGCCTGGGCGAACCTGTCGAACACTCCCTTCCGGCTCTACAAGCACTGGGCCCACGAGGGCGGCGTCGCCACCCCGTTCATCGTCCGGTGGCCCAAGGGCATCAGCGCCCGCGGCGAGCTCCGCCATGAGCCCAGCCAGTTGACCGACATCATGGCGACCGTTCTCGATGTCACGGGAGCGAAATACCCGGTGAACTACAAGGGCCACGATATCCTGCCATGCGAAGGGACGAGCTTGGTGCCCGGCTTCGACAACAAGCCAATCCACCACGGGCTGCTCTACTGGGAGCATGAAGGGAACGCCGCCGTCCGCGACGCCAAGTGGAAACTCGTCCGCAACTTCCCCGGCGACTGGGAACTCTACGACATGGAGGCCGACCGCACGGAAATAAACGACCTCACGGCCGAGCAGCCGGAACGGGTGCAAGCGATGACCGCCGCATACGAGGCCTGGGCAAGCCGTTGCGGCGTCATTCCGCGCCAAAAAATCCTCGAAGCGTGGAGACGCCGCCGGAGGAGAAAGTAGCAGGAAACCGGTAACACACAAGCAGCATGAGCCCACGTGAAAGAGTGACCACCGCGCTGCGGCGCGAAGAGCCCGACCGGCTGCCGCTCGACCTCGGCGGCACCGAATCCTCCGGCATTACCGCCATCGCATACAACAACCTGCGAAAACACCTCGGCCTCCGGCAGGGCAAGACGCAAGTGTTCGACGTCTATCAGCAGGTCGTCAAGATCGAAGATGACCTTCGGGAGGTCGTGCGGCCGGACACCATCCCCCTCCTTCTCGAACCGGTCGAGTGGAAGCCTTTCGCTCTGCCAGACGGCTCACCGTGCCAGATCCCGGCGAAGTGGAACCCTGAGAAGGAAACGAGCGGCGACTACGTTGTGCGAAACGACCGCGGCGTCGTGGTTGCCAGAATGCCGGCAGGGGGATACTACTTCGAGCCGGTCTTTGCTCCGCTCGCCGACGTGCGCAGTCCGTCCGAGCTCGATGCCTTTGCCGACGAGATCGAGTCGTTCGACTGGCCCTCGTACGCCGACGAATCGCTCGACACAATTGCCAAGCGCGCGAAAACTCTATTCGAGCAGACCGACCTGACGATTGTGGCGAACCTGCAACTGCATCTCCTCGCTGCGGGCCAGACACTCCGCGGCTACGAGAACTTCATGACCGACCTCATCGCCGGCAAGCCGCTGGCGCACGCGCTGCTCGGCAGGCTGACGGAGGCGTATCTCCGACGTGCCGAGGCCTACCTCGACCGCGTCGGCGAATACGTGCAGGTCGTCCTGGTGAACGACGACCTCGGCACGCAGAACGGCCCGATGCTCTCGCCCGACTGCTACAATGAGATGCTGTGGCCGCATCAGAAGCGCCTCTTCCAGTTCATCAAGAGCAGGAGTGACGTTTTCGTGCTGTTCCATTCCTGCGGCTCGGTCGCGCGGTTCATCCCGCAACTTATTGAAGCTGGTGTGGACGCGCTCAATCCGGTCCAGGTCTCGGCAGCCGAGATGGATACCCGGACGCTGAAGCGGGAGTTCGGCCGCGACATCACGTTCTGGGGCGGCGGATGCGACACCCAGCGTATTCTGCCGATGGGAACGCCCCGCCAGGTCGCGGACGAGGTCAGGCGCCGCATCGACCACCTCGCCCCGGGCGGCGGGTTCGTCTTCACGCAGGTGCACAACATTCAGCCCGACGTCCGGCCCGAAAACATCACCGCGATGTACGCCGCGTTCCGGGCCTCCGGGGGTTGATGAGCTTCTCACCGCGATAGTTTGGAGCCGTTGCAGCGGAAGAGGAGTTATCTTGTGTGCAGCATCCGGTCGATAGCGCTGCGGGCGAGTTTGGCGGTTTCCGGTGGGACCTCGACGCGGTAGCTCAAGTCCTCCAGCGACCACACCATCTTCTCGATAGTGGTGAGCTTCATGTCCGGGCAATCGGCAAGTTCCGCAGCGGGGAAGAACTCTTTATCCGGATTTTCCTTCCGCAGCGGGTGCAGCATTCCGGTCTCTGTGCCGATGATGAACTGGTCGGCTTTCGACTCCCTGCAATACCGGAGCATACCGGACGTGCTTCCCACGTGGTCGGCCCCTGCGGCGACGTCGTCCAGACATTCGGGATGCACCACGACCTCGGCGTTGGGGTGAGCCCGGCGCGCGGCGTCCACGTGTTTCGTCAGAATCCGATGGTGAGTGGGGCAGTAGCCCGGCCAGAGGATCAATTCGCGTCCGAGCTGTTTAGCGACCCACGAGCCGAGAGAGCGGTCGGGAATGAAGAGCACCTCGCGGTCTTCTGGTATTGATTTGACCACGCTGACCGCGTTTGCAGAGGTGCAGCAGACGTCGCTCATTGCCTTGATTTCCGCGCTGCTGTTGACGTAGCAGACGACGGCGGCATCGGGATGCTCGGCTTTTGCCTTTTCCAGTTCGCGGGGTGTCGCCATGTTCGCCATCGGGCAGCCGGCGTTGGGGTCTGGGATGAGCACTGTTTTGTCCGGGCAGATGACGGCGGCGGTTTCGGCCATGAAGCGCACACCGCAAAACAGAATCACGTCGGCATCTGTTTCCGCCGCGCGCCTCGAAAGCCCCAGGGAGTCGCCGGTGTAGTCCGATGCGTCCTGCACCTCGGGGCGCTGATAGTTGTGGCCCAGGATGACGGCGTTGCGCTGGCGCTTCAGCGCGGCAAGGCGCTTCAGGAGTTGGTTCGGCATTTTGTTATCTCGTTATCATCAGTTTTGCCGTTTCGTCATCCTCTGCGGGGGTTGCGGTCACGCTGAACGAGTGGTCGGTTCCGGCTTTCCGCACGATGACGACGGCGGATGGTTCGCTTTTCGCCTTGCCGTATTTCACGGTCAGCCTTGCAGCGACTGCGACGTTCGGGTCGGACGCGTTCCCCCGCAGTAGCGTCGTCGGCCCCATAAATGCGGCGGCGTCCATCAGCAGGTCGCCCAGCTGGGCGAGTTGCTCGATCTCTGTGTTCTCTTGCTCGTTGCGCCCGACCACTGCCTTGGTGTCGTCGTCGAGTCGAAAGTGTCGGCCCAGGCGGAGGAGTTGAATATCGTTTATCTGAGGCTCGCCGTGCTCGAGCAATTCGCGGAGCCGGTGTGAAAAGCCAGGGTCTGTCAACAGGCATCCGCCGGCGGGCGTGGGATAGTCCGTCACGCCCAGCGCCTCAGCCAGGGCCATCTGTTCCCTGCGGGATCGGCCCTTGATGGCGTATAATTTTTCGCGGTCCACCAGCCCCTGTTTTTCCGGGATAGTTGGTTCCAGCAGTTTTGCGGACAATGGCCGCAGGACGCAACCCTCAAGGCCCGCCTCGCGATCAGTTTGGCACATCGCTTCGGCCCGCTGCGACATCGGCCGCTGCCCCAGCACCTCGCCGGTCACGATGAAGTCGGCGGATGTTTCGCGCATCAGCTCGCAGGCCTCCTTCAGCATAAGGATGCGGCAATCGATGCAAGGGTTCATGTTCTTGCCCCGGCCGTGCCGCGGATGTTTGATTATCTCTAGCATTTCGCCATTTATATCAAGCGTTTTGAGCGGCACGCCGAGCCGCTTGGCAGCCGCCACGGCAGGATGTCTGTCTGGTTCGTCGGGGGTGTGCTGGTGGAAAACCGAGTGCAATGTGAGGCACTCGACATCCACGCCTTGTTGCAGCATCAGTTTGACCGCAAGTTGGCTATCCAGTCCGCCGGAGAAAAGTGCCACCGTTTTCGTCACGCCGAACTCCTACCAGGCGATACCAATCAACTTGATTGTATCGGCGAGGTGTTTCCACGGCAAGCAAGGAGTCAATCGCGCGGCGCCAACGCCGGAAGTGCTACGTCAAATACGATGTCTCCCCGGTGCTCATCAGGCGGCTCCCGGCCCCCAGTAGGTGTCCGCTCCCCATTGATGCCCGAATGGTTCCTCGAAAGGTCGAAAAGGAACCATCGCGGCAATCTGGTCCAACCGATCCATCACGTCGTCCGGCAGCGGGCCGTCGTCCACGGCTGTGGCGTTCTGCTCTAATTCAGCCACATTCTTCGGCCCGGTAAGGACGCACGAGACGCCCGGGATGCTGAGCGCCCATCGCAAGCACAGCAGAGGCAGTTCGATGCCGATCTGATCGACGAACCGATACAGTGCCTTGAACTGTTGCCGCCGCGGAGGGCTCAGCCACAATGCTCCGTTCTCCAGTTCGTCATCGTGGCGCACCGCCAGCCATCCCTGCTGAGTGGGCGAGGCGAGCAGCAGGCCCATGTTTCTTTTTTTCGCCTCCGGGAGGATAGCTATTTCGGCCTCCCGCCACAGAAGGCTGTAGTTGAATGCGGTGAGGACTACGTCATATTCGCCGGTGGCCATGATTCGCGCAAGCTCGTATGCGGTTGTGCCGCCCAGGCCGGTGAATCTGATGATGCCCTCGTCCTTGAGTTCGCGCAGGAGCTCCGTTACAGGGCCGCGGAAAGCAATACCGTCGTCGTACCAGTCGATTTGGCCGGGGCGGTCGGGTTCGTGTATCATCAGGATGTCGATTACGTCGCGGTGCAGCAGTTCAAGGCTTCGCTCGACGTTCCGGCGCAGGCTGTCCTTGTCTTTCGGGTCGAATCCCGGGCCCCTGGGGCCGAGTTTGGTGGACACTATGCAGGGCTGTCCGATCTCGTGGAGTGCTTTGCCCAGGGCCTCTTCGCGGGGGCCGTAGTCCGCCGAGGTATCGGCGAGGTTCATGTCGAGTTCAAGCGCTCGTCGCACGATGGGGGTGGCGCCATCGAGTCCGGCTTTTCCACTGGTGATGTGCGCGGCTCCCAGCGACAACTCGCTTACCTCTAATCCGGTTCGACCCAACACACGCTTCTTCATTGGTAAATCCTTCCGACTGGTGGTTGTTGCCGCTATGGCTGCTGTGGCGGAGACAATCACGCGACACAGTTCTGCCAACAGGTCTTATGGCAGAATCATATAACTCATCGCCCCTCGGTCAAGCAAAAACCCCGGTTGTCGCTATCATGCTGGGGAACGGAGATGGATCGGCGGCTCCGGGCGCCGCGAGCGTAGTTCGGCGCTCCGCTTCTCAGCCAGTAGGAAGCATAGCCTTGATTTTCCAGAGAAGCTCCGGAACACCGGTCCCAGTCAGCGCCGAAATGCGCAGGACCTCGTAGCCGAGATGCTCCTCCAGTCGTTTTGCCCCGTCCTCCGCGCCCGGTATATCGACTTTATTCGCCGCGACCAACGCGGGCCGGTCAAGCAGGGCGGTGCTGAACAGGCGAATCTCCTCCTGAACGGTGTCGTATGCCTCAGCCGGGGCTGTCTCCGCTTCCTGAGAGACGTCCACCAGGTGCACTACGGCGCGGGTGCGTTCAATATGGCGCAGGAATTCGTCTCCCAGGCCCTTGCCCCGGGGGGCGCCGTCGATGAGGCCGGGCATGTCCGCGAGCACCAGCCGGGTGTAGTCGTCAAGTTCGACGATGCCGAGGTTGGGGACGAGCGTGGTAAAGGGATACAGGGAGACTTTCGGCCTGG
>JAUWIN010000044.1 GCA_030605345.1 Candidatus Brocadiia bacterium | reverse complement strand
GCAGCGACCACCGTTTCTCCACAGTCCCGGTACGGCCGCCAAAATAATCGTCACGAACACGAACTACCCGGCTGAAGGGTGCGGCTGGGCAAGCTGAAAGTATCCCCGCCTTAGGGCCGATCGGCCGACAAACGCGCAGCACGACGAACCCGCGGATATGCCCGGCAATCCGAAACATCGGAACGCCACTGGCTCCGCTTCTGCCGGACAGCCCTGGTCAGGGCTGCTCCGACCGCGTCCGCGCGAAACGACTGTTTGGCACAGCCACAAGGAAACTCACGAACTGCGAACAGATTGGCTGCGCCTGACCGGCCACAAGGCCTTACAAACTTGACGGCGCGCAACAAAAGCAGTCAGAATCCGTCACTCAGATAGCGTCAAATTGCGCGCCGCGTTTCGAAAAAGGGCTCTATACTTTCCCAGGCGCCCTCCAGTACCCAGGCGGTCTACCTCTTTGCGCCGCCTGCGGCAGCAAAAACGAGCACCAACACGGGTGGAACGGAACTTTGAACGGCCACCGAAGGCCGTTCGGCGAAACTGATTATACGTTGATTTTACTCCGCGGCCACACCGCAGTCAATGCAAAATTCACCTGGGGCGGCCCGCGATTCTGCCCCCGCGCTCGGCCGCAACTCTGATATTCGCAAGCCCTAACCCGCCGGCTTGGTGTGGCTGCTTCGCCGGGGCGCGTAAACCCGGGCAGGCCTGCCCGGCCACACGGCTCGGCCGCCCGTTTACCTCACATCTATTTACTCCCAAACTTGCAAGCCCTGTGCGCGCTTGCTATACTGCGTTTGTGAAAAGCATCGACGACCTTGTTTATCGTCCAAATCTACATCCAGGTGGCGCTCTGGTCTATCTGCACTTCGCGCTCCCCGGGCTCGCTGCTTGGCGCAGGTAAAGGCGGCTTTCTTGAAATCCATCACTGTTCTCGGCTCGACCGGCTCAATAGGCACCCGGACGCTCGAGGTGGCGGAGCAACTGGGCGACAGGATACGCGTGGTCTCGCTGGCCGCAGGGTCAAACTGGCGACTGCTGGCCCAGCAGGCGAATAGATTCAGGCCGGAACTGGTTGCACTGGCCGACGAGAAGCAGGTGCCGCGGCTCAGGTCGGCACTGGCGGATAGCGGCATCGAGGTCGCGGGCGGAAGTGACGGCGTGGTGGCGGCGGCATCGGTGGACAACGCTGACACCGCGGTGGTGGCGGTGGTTGGCGTTGCGGGGCTGCCGGCGTCGTTCGCGGCACTAGAGTCCGGCAAGACGCTGGCCCTGGCCAATAAGGAGACATTGGTAGCGGCGGGCGAACTGCTGACGCAGGTGGCGCGCGACAACCGGGCGGAAATCGTCCCCATCGACAGCGAGCACAGCGCCATTCACCAATGCCTCCGCGCCGGAACGGTGGACGAGGTTCAGCGGCTTTTGCTGACCGCGTCCGGCGGGCCGTTCCGAGCGTTCAGCAAATTCGACCTCAAGCGGGTCACTCCGGAGATGGCACTCCGCCATCCGACATGGACCATGGGCGCCAAGGTGACGATCGATTCCGCTACGCTCATCAACAAGGCACTCGAGGTCATCGAGGCGCGGTGGCTTTTCGGGATACCTGCGGACAGGATCGGCGTGGTGGTGCATCCGCAGTCGGTCGTGCACTCGATGGTCGAGTTCAGGGACGGCTCGATACTGGCGCAGCTGGGGCTGCCGGACATGCGGGTCCCAATACAGTATGCCCTTACCTATCCCGAACGGCTGCCGAGAAGCACCCGGCGGCTTGACCTGGCTGAGTTGGGGGGGCTGACGTTTGAGCCGCCTGATACCGACCGCTTCCCCGGTCTGCTGCTGGGATGGCGGGCGGCGTCGGAAGGCGGCACGGCGGGCGCAGTCCTCAACGCGGCCAGCGAAGTCGCCGTTGACCTGTTCCTCAATCGCCGTATCCGTTTCACCGAGATCACACCTATCGCCGCCCGGACGCTTGATTGTCACACTGTCACCCACCCTGGCTCGGTGGATGACGTTCTGGAGGCGGACCGGTGGGCCAGGAAGAAAGCGATGGCCCTGGCACCCGGCGGCTGAATATGGAGCGAACATGGCGCACCAAGTAGGATACTGGGTTCTGGTCGCTATTGGCTTCGGGTTCCTTATCTTCGTGCACGAACTGGGGCACTTTATCGCTGCCAAGGGCGTGGGGATACGCGTCATCCGGTTCGCGTTAGGGTTCGGGCCCAGGCTATTTGGCAAGAAGATAGGCGAGACCGACTACTGTGTTTGCGTGGTTCCATGCGGAGGCTACGTCCGAATGGCCGGAGGCGAGGGTGAGGGAGGCGAGGGCACAACGGGTGCACCGGATGAGTTCCCCTCGAAGACGCTAGGCCAGCGGGCGCTGGTTGTGATTGCTGGCCCCTTAATGAGCATCCTGATAGCCGTCCCTCTCTTCTTTGCACTATTCACCGCGGGGTTGGACGGGCCAAGTTCGCGCATCGGTCACGTGGTCCCCGGCATGGCTGCCTGGAAAAGCGACCTCAGGCGCGGCGACCTTATCACCGGCATAAAGCGACAAGACGAGGATAACTGGCGGAAGATACGACTGGGGCGCCAGGTCAAACTCAACCAAGTCCTGAAGGAAAAAGTGGGCAAGATTGTCGTCCGTGTCAGGCGCAATGGCAGAGAGAAGTTCGTCAGGCTCGAGACCGACGAGGAGGGTTATATTGGGCTCGCCACGGCCATCGTCGGAAGACAAATGGGATACGCCGGTTCGCTCGTGGGGTACATACCGACCGACAGCCCCGCTGCGGACGCGGGCCTGAGGCCCGGCTGCCGCATCCTGGAACTGGCCGGCCGGAGGACCTGCTCATCCGAGGACATCAAGAACGCTGTGGTGGGCATTCCGGGCGAGGAGGTAGATGTCAGGTTCGAGCTTCCTGAGACCGGTGAGCGCCGCACAAGCAGGATGCGAGTGCCGTCCGAGAAGTATTGGTGGCTTGGCATTCAGGCCGTCCGGCCCAACGTAGTGCGACTGGTCAGGCCGAACTTTCCCGCAGATGCCGCGGGAATGAAGCCGGGCGACGTCATCATCGCTATCGACGACCAGCAAATTGAGGATTGGCGGGAGCTTGAACGCGCCGTGATGGCGGGCGGCCCTCGCGAAGCCGAATTCACTGTGCGCCGCAGCGAGACAACGCTGAAGTTCAGTGTCCGGCTCCAGAACGGCGAGGAACTTGGCGACGTGCTCGGCGTTGCGCCGCCGGAATGTCCCGTCATAACCGGTTTTGCCACCGGCAGCAACGCGCCCAAAGCGGGCGCGGTCAAAGGGGCCAAACTACTCCGCCTGGGCACCCGCGACAAGGTCAGCCGGACGACGCCTGGGACAGACGCCGAAACATACGGCGGCCACAGCCTGAAATATATCAGCGACATTCGTATGTTCAGTGTCGGCTCCAGCCATGACCCGAAGCTCGCGCCCGGGCCGGTCAACGTGCTTATCGAGAATCAAGGCCGCAGGCGAATCGTCGAGGTCGAGCCCGTGTTTGGCGAGTGGGGCGTACCGGGCTTTGGCTTCCGCCTGGACAAATGTCCGGTGGTCGAACCGGGCAATGTGGTGCAGGCCGCGGGCCAGGCCCTCAGGAAAACTGTCGAGTGGGTGGGGTTGGCGTGTAAGACACTCGTGATGCTCGTGTCAGGTCGCTTCACCCTCGACATGGTCTCCGGCCCCTTGGGGATACTTGCTGTCTCACGTTCCCAGGCAGAGGTCGGACTGTTGACCTTCGTTGAATTTCTCGCCATCATCACCGTTCACCTGGGGATTATCAACCTGGTGCCGTTTCCCGTACTCGACGGCGGGCACCTGGGCTTCCTGTTGGTCGAAAAACTCCGCGGAAAGCCCCTCACGGAGAAGGTGATGGGGCGGCTGATGTACGCGGGGATGGTGCTCCTCATCAGTCTTATGCTCTTCGTGACCTGGAACGACATTTCGCGGCTCCTGGGCCTGAGTTAGGTACCGCCGGTCCGGAAGCTCGAAGGCAGACCATGCAATACGACGTCATCGTGGGCGGCGGCGGGCACGCAGGTTGCGAGGCTGCACTCGCAGCCGCCAGAATGGGCGCCCGTACGCTCCTTATCACCATCAGCCGCGCGAGCATAGGCCGGATGTCGTGCAATCCGGCGGTCGGCGGCCTGGCAAAAGGGCAGCTGGCGCGGGAGGTGGACGCGCTCGGCGGCGAAATCGCAAAAGTTACCGACGAAACCAGCATCCAGTTCAGGATGCTCAATCGAAAGAAGGGGCCTGCCGTCCACTCGCCGCGGGCGCAGGTTGACCGCCTGCTCTACGAGCGGACGATGCAGGAGCACGTGAGTCGGCCGGATAGGCTCCACATCGTCGAGGCCGTCGCGGCTGGCGTTATGGCCGGTGACGATGGGGTGGCCGGGGTGGTCAGCGAAGGCGGGACGCGATATGCCGCGCCGCGTGTGGTCCTCACCACCGGCACGTTCCTCCGCGGTGTCATCCACATCGGTACCGACCAGTATCAAGCAGGCCGCATCGACGAACCGCCTGCGAACGCCCTGTCAGAGTCGCTCGAACGGCTCGGCCTGGAACTCGGCCGGTTGAAGACGGGCACGCCGCCTCGACTTGACCGCACCTCCATCAACTACGATATCCTCGAAGCCCAGGAGGGCGACGAAACTCCCCTGCCCTTCTCATACTCCAACTACCGACTCGACCGGCCCAGCGTCCCCTGCCACCTGACCAGGACTACCCCGACCACCCACGACATAATCCGCGACAACCTCGACCGTGCACCACTCTATACCGGCCAGATCAAGAGCACCGGCCCGCGATACTGCCCGTCTATCGAGACAAAAATCGTCCGTTTCCCAGACAAAGACTCGCACCTTATCTTCCTTGAACCGGAGGGCATTGACTCGAATGTCGTTTATTGCAACGGCATCGCGACCAGCGTCCCGCGAGACGTGCAGGACCGAGTGGTGCATTCGATCCCGGGCCTCGAGCGTGCTCGAATTGGGCGGTACGGATATGCCATCGAGTATGACTTCGTCCCGCCCACGCAGGAGCTTCCTTCGCTGGAGAGCAGAGCTGTTCCGGGGCTGTATCTCGCGGGGCAGATCAACGGTACCTCCGGCTACGAGGAGGCCGCCGGCCAGGGCATCGTCGCTGGCATCAACGCTGTGAAGGGCCTCCGTGGCGAGGAGCCGCTGGTACTCAGCCGCACCGAGGCATACATCGGGGTGCTCATCGACGATCTGGTCACCAAAGGCACCGACGAACCGTATCGCATGTTTACCTCCCGTGCGGAATACCGCCTCCTCCTCCGCCAGGACAACGCCGACCGCCGCCTGATGAAATACGGCCACCAGTGCGGCCTAATCTCGGACGAACAATACGACCGCCTCCGCCGAAAAGAAGACCAGATAGCCGCGGCGCTCGAGTACCTCGACACCCGACGCCGCAACGGCACCTCACTCCGGCAACTATTGAAGAGAACGGAGCACACCTTCGAGTCGCTCGAAACCATCGATCCACAACTTGCCGCGCGCCGGTTGCCGGGGAGCGTAAAACAGCAGGTCGAAATCGAGACGAAGTACGAGGGCTATATCGCCCGACAGATGCGCCAGATTAGCCGGTTCAAACGCCTGGAAGACAAGCGGATTCCGGCCAACCTGGACTACGCCAACATTACAGGGCTGACAATCGAGGCCGTCCAGAAGCTCTCAGCCGTTGGTCCGGTCTCCGTGGGGCAGGCCTCGCGCATCTCCGGCGTCTCGCCCGCCGACGTCAGCGTCCTGCTCGTCTATCTCGGCCGAAGGCAGGTAAAGAAAAAAACCGCCAAGGGTGAACGCAAGCACAGCGAGTGAACAGGAATGATCAAGAAGATAGCTTTCTGGGTCGCGGTCGTAGTCGCGGTCGGCGGGCCGGGATACTTTTTGGTGAGTCGCTGCCTGACCACCGAAGCAGACCGGGTCAGGTCCGTCATCGACAGCTTGGTCTCAAACCTTGAGAGCGAGAACGTCGGCTGGGCGTTGCTCCGCATACGAGGCCATCTCTCCGAAAGTTACAAGCATCACGGCGAATCCACCAGCATCACCATAGACAAGGCAGTGGCGTTGAGATTTATAGGGCGGCTGAAGCAACGCTTCAAAAACTTCAACGGGCACACCCGCGAGCTGCGGGTCAGCGTTAGCGGCGAGACCGCGCGGGCGGACATTACCGGCCGCATCACGGCCGCGAAAACGGACAAGCCGCAGGAGCGGGTCGAGGTGATGACGGAACCCGGGCTGAACCGCGCCATAATCGACTTCGCCAAGGAAGAGGGCGACTGGGTGGTTACCGGCTCGGAGCGGGTAAGTTACAAATTGGCGGAATATCCGCAAAGCAGCGGCCGATGACCTGGCTTGCGTGCCTGCGCCCCCTCGTATGTTGACTTGACCCCGAGACCTTGCTACTCTGAACCACAACCAAGACTCGTGTGAGGAGCGTTATGATATGTATCAGCACATGAGGCTATACGAGTTCTCCATGAGCATGAAGCTGCTGCTGACGGGGTTCATCCTGGCAATCTGCGCTGCCGGCGCTCTGGGCATCGCCGCTTTCTATCACTGGTGCAGAGACGCCGACGGGAACCCGGCGATATCGTTCGAGGACATCAGAATAGTAACCTGCGGCGCCGAGTGCTCGGTCCTGGAGAAAGCAGCCGACAGGCCCGAGGAGTTCAGCCTCGGCGACGTGTCCGGACTGGACCTGGAACTCCTCAAAGAATGGTGCCGGGCAGGTGCGCCGCGTAAATCCTTCCCCGAGATCGCGGCGATTCTGAAGGACAGCGCCTTCGACCGCTACGCCAGCGGCGGCGAGCAGGCATACAGTCGGCTGGCTTCGCTTGCCAGACACTACCACCCGCTATCCAGCCTTCAACTGGCTACCGGCACCATGTTCTACCTTTCCGTCGTGTCGGTAGCGGTGCTGGGAATGGGCCTGCTGTTCCTGCGGACGTCGCTGTTTGAGAAGACGAAGGTCTTCTTTGTCAGTTCCACGTTTGCGGTCGTAGTCGCCTGCCCCATAAGCGTATGGCTGGCGGAAGTGCACGCCGTGTTTCTCTACCTGATGTTGTTGTCAGCCTTGCTGCTGGTGGTGTGCTTGGGGGTTTTTGCAGTGGTAGCGCTCAATGATATCTGGTTCCGGCGGACGGTCACCTGAGAGTTCGGCGGCCCAGGCCGCCTGAATGCCGCTCCCGTTACTTCCACACTCCTTTGATCGGCTGGCCGCAGAAGGCGCACTTGCCGTCCTTGACGTTTATCTGGGTGACGAGGTATCCGCGGCGGTCGATGACGACCTTCCCGCACTTGGGGCAGTAGGTTTTCTCGGCTCGGTGGCCTACTGGTCGGACGTTCCCCACATAGACGTAGTGCAGGCCTTCCGCCCGGGCAATGTCGTATGCCGCAAACATCGTCTTGTTCGGGGTCCGCGGCACGTTGCGCAGCTTATACATTGGGTGGAATGCAGAGAAGTGCAGCGGCACGTCAGGGCCAAGTTCCTTCTTGATCCATCTGCACATCGCCTTGATCTCGGCCGGCTCGTCGTTTGCCGTGGGTATGATGAGGTTGACAATCTCGAACCACATCCCCAGTTTCTTCAGCAAGGTCAGGGTGTCGAGCACCGGCTGGAGCGATCCTCCGGTCATCTTCTTATAGAATTCTTCTGTAAAAGCCTTCAGGTCGATCTTCACTGCGGAGACGACCTTGCACAGCTCGGTCATCGGGTCCCCGTTCATGAAACCATTCGACACGACGACCGGTTTCAGTTTTTTCGCCTTGGCCAGTTTGGCGGTGTCGTACATGTATTCGTAGAATACCGTGGGCTCGTTGTAGGTGAACGCGATCGCCTCGCAGTTGTATTTGGCGGCATATTTGACCACTTGGCCGGGCGGAAGGTCGAAGTTGCGGGTCTCCTCCGGCTTCGCCTGCGAGATGTTCCAGTTCTGGCAGAACTTGCATCTCATGTTGCAGCCGGCGGTCGCTATTGAAAAGGCCTTCCCACCCGGTATCACGTGGTAAAGCGGCTTTTTTTCGATGGGATCGGTCCCCAGCGCGCAGGGGTTGCCCCAGACAAGGGTGTAATATTTCCCGTCGCGATTCTGCCGCACGCCGCAGTCGCCACGGCCCCCCTCGGGTACAGTGCAGTGTCTCGGGCACAACAGGCAGGTTACCGAATTGTTTTTCATCGGTTTCCAGAACCGCGCTGGTTTGTTGTAGAATATTCGGCCGTACTGTACTTGGATTTCACCCGCCGAAGAAACCAGCGGAGCGAAGGGCAGAGCGCACCCGCTCGCAATGCACGCCCGGAGGAAGTTTCGCCTCGAGGTCAAAGCGGCTTGCGTTTCGTCCATTTCACCCGTCTTGAACTTCCCGAATTCCCCACACCGACCGTGAACGACTCAGCCTTGGTAAGGATGATACCACGGCGTGGCGCGGTGCCAAAACGAAACTTTGTCACGCCCCGTCGATTGACAGCGGGAGGCGCTCCGGGTTATATTTGTGCACTGCCATAACTCTTCCCTGCGGAAGTCCGTATGCAGGCCTTAGTAGACGCGCTCGGGGAACCGCGCAACCAGGCGCTGCTCGTCTTCCTCGTGGCCTACGTTTACATCTGTGCGGCCCGGAAGTTCCGAGCAACTGTCCTGTGGGCGGGCGTGCTCGTGCTGCTGCTGCTCGGCATCTACCAGCCTGCCTCAGAGGGGGTGTTCTCCGGCGCCGGCCGGTTGTTGCGCAATATCAACTGGACCGTGCTGATGATCCTGGCGGGCGCGATGGCGGTCGCCGAGCTGTTCATCCTCTCCAGGGTGCCGGTGTTGCTGGCTGACGTGATAGTGAAGCACTTGAAGACGGTTGGCGGTGCGGCGCTGGGTGTGTGCGCCATGGCCAGTTTTCTCTCCGCGTTTATTGACAATGTGACGACAGTCCTGATAGTAGCGCCGGTGGCGATAGAGCTGGCGCGGCGGCTCAAGGTCTCGCCGGTGCCATTCATTATCGGGCTTGCAATCTCCTCGAACCTTCAGGGCACGGCCACGCTGATTGGCGACCCGCCCAGCTTAATCCTTGCGGACGGGTTGGGGCTCAACTTCCTCGACTTCTTCTTCTACCGCGGCAGACTGGGCATCTTCTGGGCGGTGCAGATGGGGGCAATCGGCTCGATGCTCGCCCTTTGGGTCCTGTTTTTCCGAAAATACAAAGGCCCGGTGGCCAAGCCCGAAATGGTAAAACCCACAAGTTGGTTCCCCACTGTGCTTCTCATCGGGATGGTCGTGGGCCTGATTATCGTCTCGCAGGTCCCGGACCATATCCTTCACGGCGGCCAGTTCGCCAGTGGGGCGGTATGCATGCTCGCAGCGGCGGTCGGGGTGGTCTGGCACATGAAGCGCGGGGTCAAACGTACCCTGAGTATGATTCTTAAGGTGGACTTCCAGACTGTGGCGATGCTGGCGGCGATCTTCGCCCTGGCCTTCGCACTGGAGAGGACCGGCTTCATCAACCAAATCGCTGGCTGGATTACGGGTGTGGTCGGTGCGAACAAGTTTCTCGCATTCACCATCATCGTGTGGATGTCCGTCGTGTTCTCTGCGTTCATCGACAACGTGCCATACACCGCCGTAATGCTCCCGACAGTGCTGGAAATCGCCAGCAAGATGGAAGGTGCGTCGACGTTTACGGACACACACATTCTTTTCGCCTTCGGCCTGCTGGTGGGGGCGTGTCTGGGCGGTAACATTTCGCCCGTCGGCGCGGCGGCGAATATCGTGGGCGTCGGCCTGCTCCGAAAAGGCGGTCACGACATCGGCTTTTGGAAGTTCGTCAGGATGGGCCTGCCGTTCACTATCGCTGCGACCGTGCCGACGTATCTTTTTGTCTGGTGGATGTGGGGGTAATACCATGCCGATACGCGAGGAACTGGCGATCGATCCTGCTGTGGAAACCGACCGCATAGCGTCGTTCATCCGGTCGCAACTCGAAGCCGCCGGCCGCTCCACAATTGTGATTGGCCTCTCCGGCGGAGTGGACTCCTCCGTTACCGGATTCCTCTGCGCCCGGGCAGCCGGTGGAGAGAACGTGCTCGGCTTTATGCTGCCCCAGCGTTCGAACCCCACGGAGGACATTCGCCACGCCAGAGCGGGTGCCGATGCGGCGGGCATACGGGCCGAGACGATTGACATCACACCCGCGGTGGACGCACTCCACAAAATGCTCTCGGCTGATGACCGCGTGCGGCTGGGCAACGCCATGGCGCGGGTGCGGATGATTGTGCTATACGACCGGTCGGCGCTGCATCGAGCGCTTGTTGCCGGCACGGGGAATCGGACGGAAACAATGCTGGGTTACACCACGCTCAACGGCGACTCGGCCTGCGCCTTCGCACCCATTGCCCACCTGTACAAGTGCCAGGTCCGCCAACTTGCCGCGCATCTCGGCGTTCCACAGGAAGTCATCCAGAAACCACCGAAGGCCGGCCTGTGGCCGGGGCAGACCGACGAAGCCGAACTGGGCCTGACCTATGACGAGGCCGATTGGCTGCTTTTCAACCTGCTCGACAAAACCAAGAACGACCCGGAGCTCGAAGCGATGGGGTTCTCAGCTGACTTCATCGGGCGGGTCAAAGGCCTTATTGCGAGGTCGGAGTTTAAGCGCCGGCTGCCGAGTTCGCTGCTATCCCAAGACTGACCCGGAGGCTGGCTTGGCGAAATACGTCACTCGCGGCGGCGACAAGCTGGAGTTTGCCCTGTGTGAATTCGGGATAGACGTTTCAGGGAAGACCGCCGCCGACCTCGGCTCACACGTCGGTGGGTTCGTCGATTGCCTCCTCCAGCACGCCGCGGCGCGGGTCTATTCGGTGGACACCAGCTACGGCACACTGGCCTGGAAACTCAGGCAGGACGAGCGCGTGGTCGTGCTGGAACGCACCAACGCCCTGCACGTCGAGTTGCCGGAAAAGGTCCAACTGGTGACCATCGATGTCGGATGGACAAAACAACACCTGATACTGCCCAGGGCGATGGAACTCGCCGAGAAGGGCGGGACGGTCATCTCGCTTTTGAAGCCGCAGTATGAAGCACGGCCCGGCGAGATCGACCACGGCGTCGTCAGCCCGGAGACGGCTCAACGGGTAGCCGACCGTGTCGTCAGGAAACTCCATGACGACGGCATCCGTGTGGTGCAGTCAGCGCAGTCGCCAATGAGGGGTGGCAAGGGCAACTGCGAATTCTTCCTCAAGATCAACGTGGAGTAGAACAACTCGGGATGACCCCTGTCACAATCATCCGGGCGCTCGAACCGCCAATTTTCGTGGTCAGCGTTGTCCTCCTTGTGTGGGCCTCCCTGCCCGGCGCTAACCCGCTCGTGGTGACATTTCGCCCCCTGTGGCGGACGTTCAGGCGAAAGAACTACGCTCTTTACCTGGGCATAGGGTTGCTGGTAGTTTTCTGCAACGCTGTGCTCACCGCTGCCGACCACCACTTCACGCGGGCGGTGGTCAACTGGCGCGGCGCGGACTTCACTTCGCTCGTCCGGGGAATCGAGGGAGACTGGGTCAAGGTCTTTCAAGAATGGACGTGGCCGCCGCTCACCTGGTACATGGGATGGGTGTACATCATTGTGTTTCCTGCGGTGGTGCCGTGGGCGATGGTAGTTTTCGACTATCTGGGCGAAAGCCGCAGGAACATCTCCGTCCTTATTGGCTACATCGCCAACTACCTTCTTGCGCTGCCATTCTATATTTTCTTTCCGGTGCGCGAATGCCACGAATACGCCCCCAGCGGGGAGCCGTTCGTTCGGCTGGTGCTTGACGATATGCACCCAGCGATTATGCAGGCCCTGCGCCCGATGAGCGGGATCGACAACTGCTTCCCCAGCTTCCACACCTCGCTCACGGTGACCATCGCTCTATGCGCCTGGTTCAGCGGACGAAATGCTTTTCGCATCGTTATGGCCGTGATGGCGCTTTCCATCATCCTTTCTACGCTTTATCTCGGAGTTCACTGGGTGACCGACGTGGGGGCCGGGGTTCTCAGCGGGGTCGTCGCATTCATGCTCGGCGAGTGGCTCGGCCGTAAATTCTGGAACCGGCGCCAGAGGATACAAGCCGAGAGTTGACTACGCCGCTGGCATAGCTCGCGCCGCGGGAGTAAGGGAACCCTCGGTGTCATCTGTCCCACATTCGTTCCGCAAGAAACTTGACATCCCGCGCAGCGGCGGTACAATTATGCTTTGATGTGCACCCGGCAGCGAGCCACAGCCGCCGATGTGAGAGTGATGAGAGACCTGAAGGCGATTATTCGGAGCGTCCCCGACTTTCCCAAGAAGGGGGTCGTGTTTCGCGATATTACAACGCTCCTCGCCGACCCGAAGGCCGTGGCGGAGGCGGCTGACGCCATCGCCCGCCGCTACAAAAGCACCGGCATCGACGCTGTTGTGGGGATCGAGGCACGCGGTTTCATCTTCGGGCCGCTGGTCGCACAGAGGCTAAACGCCGGCTTCGCGCCGGCAAGAAAACCGGGTAAGTTGCCTTACAAAACGGTAAGCGAAAAGTATGAGTTGGAATACGGCACCGACGCAATCGAGATTCACACTGACGCGGTCGCAAAGGGCCAGAAGGTGCTGATTGTGGACGACTTGCTGGCCACCGGCGGGACCATGGCGGCCTGTTGCCGCTTGGTGGAAAAACTGGGCGGGGTCGTCGCCGGATGCGCATGCGTCATTGAACTCGGCTTTCTCGACGGGCGCGGGAAGCTTCAGGGTCGTGACGTGTTTGCACTGGTCAACTACGAGACCGAGCAGACGCCCGTAGCTCAGCAGGATAGAGCGGCGGTTTCCTAAACCGCAGGCCGGAGGTTCGAATCCTCTCGGGCGTACCAGATGTGGAGGAAAACTTGATGCCCCTGTTGCGGTTTGCGGCTGTGTTGGTCATCGGCGCCTGTGCCGGGTGCTCGACGCTATGCGCGCCGGTTCCCGGCGGGGGAGCGGATAGCCCCCGCCCCTTCGCCGACGTGCCCAACCCGCCCAGGTGCGACCTTGTCTGGTCCTACGCCTACGAGAGCGGCTCGCTCCGCTACGGCACCTGGATATATGAAGGTCGCCCGGACACAGACGAGGTCGTGGACTTCTATAAAAGGCAAATGCCGCGGGAAGATTGGCGCTACGATGAGACTGTGCGGACGGCCGAGACTGTCCTGCGCTACGCCAAGGGTGAGAAGCAGGTCGAACATTGCGACATCACCATCGGCCGGGCCAACTGGCTTGGGAACCGCTATGTGATTGTAACTGTGACAGGCAGCTACGCCAGATGAAGAAGGAAGAAAAAGAGAGGCTGCACCAGGACGACGCGTTCGTGAAGTTCGTCCGCGCCGGCTGGGGTACAGTTCTCGCCAGGCGCAAAACATTTAGCCTCGTCCTGTTGGTCCTCATCGGCGGGGTCATTATCATCGCCATAACGGCGGTGGTGACTGAGGAGATGACCGACTCCCGCCTGAACACTATCGACACCGCTGAGACCATACAGGAGATGGACCACGCCGCCGTCAAATACCCCAAGGACCCGACCCTGCTGCTCAAACTGGGCACCGCCTACGCCCGGCGCGGAGAGCAGGGAGACCTCGAAGAGAGTGAGGACCTCCTCCGGCGGGCGCTGCGTGCGGCGGGAAACCCTGCCGAAAGGTCAATGGCCGCACTCGCCCTGGCCAAAATCAAGATGGGCCTTGAAAAATACGAGCAGGCCATCAAACTGTTCGACGAAGCGGCCAGCTCGGCCGACATCGGGCCAGTCATCCGAGACGAAGCAAATTGGCATGCAGGCCGGTGCCTCGAACTCCTCGGCAGACCACAGGATGCCCGCGAAACATACAGCCGCGTCGCATACACGGCAAGAAGCGACGGAAACATTTGGGAAGCACTGGCGAGATACCGCCAGACAGAGTTGCGGCAGAAGCCGTTGGGTCGAATGGGGCCGCAAAAGAAGGCCTCACCACAACACTTAGGAGGAAATGGTTAGATGGCTGATTTTAACGCAATCGCGGAGAAACTGATCGCGGGTAAAGCCGACGAGGTCAAGAGCCTGGTCCAGCAGGCCATTGACGAAGGTGCCGCGCCAAAAGACATCCTGGACAAGGGCCTCATCAGCGGAATGGACGAGGTGGGCAGGCGGTTCAAGGCCAACGAGTTCTACGGGCCCGAAGTCCTCATCGCAGCCCGCGCCATGCACTACGCCATGGAGGTGCTCGAGCCCAAACTGGAAGCCGCAGGCGTCCAGAAAATCGGCACGGTCGCCATCGGCACGGTCAAGGGAGACCTGCACGACATCGGCAAAAACCTGGTCACCATGATGCTCCGCGGCGCCGGCTTCGACGTGGAGGACCTCGGTGTGGACGTCTCGCCGGAAAAGTACGTCGAGGCGGTAAAAGGCCGCAAGCAAGTGTTGTGTCTCTCCGCATTGCTCACCACCACCATGCCGCAAATGCCCAAAGTCATCGAGGCAATGAAGGAAGCCGACTGCACCAATGTCAAGGTGATGGTCGGCGGGGCACCCCTTACCCAGAAATATGCGGACGAGATCGGAGCCGACGGCTACGCGGCCGACGCAGCAAGCGCCGTCGATGTCGCCAAGTCGCTGCTTAAAATCAAGTGAAGCGCCGGCACGCCCGGCGTACCAAAACACCGGCGGCCCCGCGCCAGGACGGGGCCGCACTCCAGGCAGCAATGCTATCCCCACGGACCAGAGGTGATGGGCACCACCCAGCCCAACGTCGAGCGCCTGGAGGTGTATGATTATTCCGCCAGGAAGTCCATGCCCGGCAGGCGCCTCGACTCTTATCTCGCCGCCAAGTTCTCAAACTACTCCCGCTCCTTCCTCACCCAACTCGTCCGCCGAGGCAAAGTCACCATAAACGACAAGCAGGTCAAGCCCCATCACGAGATCAAGAAGGGTGACCGGCTCCACATCGAACTGCCCGTGTTTGCCAAGGCGACACTGACACCGGAAAACATACCCATCGACGTCATTCACGAGGATGAACATATCCTGGTCATCAACAAAGCGGCGGGCATCATCGTGCATCCTGCACGGAGCCACACCAGCGGCACGCTGGTAAATGCACTGGTGTATTATTGCGACTCGCTCCCCGACTCGGACGATAAGGTCCGCCCCGGCATTGTCCACCGCCTCGACCGCGACACGACAGGGGTGATGGTCGTCGTCAAGGACGAAGCCTCGCGCGGGTGGATCGGGCGGCAGTTCGAGTGGCGCCGGGTAAAAAAGTCCTACATCGCCGTCGTCGAGGGCGAGCCGGAATTGGACTCCGACCTCATCGAATTGCCCTTGGGCCGCCACAAGTACACAAAAGAAAAAATGTCGGTCAACCTCGAGGAAGGCCGCCAGGCGGTTTCCATCTACACCGTCCTCGAAAGGTTCGACGGCTTTAGCCACGTGCGGGTCGAACCGAGAACCGGCCGCACCCACCAGATCCGAGTCCACATGGCCGCCATCGGCCACCCCGTAGTCTGCGACGCCCAGTACGGCCGCCGGGACGTGCTCTATCTCTCTGAGTTGACCGGCGAGCCGCACCACGAAGGCGAACCGCCCATCATACATCGCCAAGCACTCCACGCGCACGCCATCACCTTCAATCACCCCGGCACAAGACAGCCAGCCACCTACACCGCCCCGCTGCCCCCAGACATCCAGTGCCTTCTTTCCGCCCTCCGCAAGTACCGGGCCAAATAGCCCGCGGCGGACAAGTGACCCGGCTCAAAAACAGCCGTCACGACCTTTAGCGGCGGTTTTTCGCACCCGACCGGGCGGGTGCTGGCCTGAAGCCCCTGGCCGGTGTATATTACCGATGACGCGAGAAAAGCGGCGTTTCGGTGGCACCGGCAGCCGAGTCCCCAGGGCACACAACCGCAGAAAGTTTGCCATGCCGCAAGTGACGATAGCTCCCGCGGACGACTCTGAAAAGGACACCTTCGGGCAACATTTCCAGGACTACCTGGGCGAGTTGGCCGTCTTCAACGGCGCCAAACCCAACAAGGCCGGCCTGTTTGAATACAACACGTTCGACCTATACTGGCGCGCCCAGCGGTTCATGCCCTTCTTTATCCAGTGCGGCGACCGGCGCGCCGGCCTGCTGATGCTGCGTGAACTGCCCAAGGACGAATCACCGCGCGGCACAGAATCGCTGCAGGTGGCGGAAATATGCGTGTTCAAACCACACCGCCGCCGTTCCATCGCCAAGCAGACAATGCGCATCGCGGCACGAATCGCCGAGGAACGCTGCATCCCGCTCACCTGGACAGCATACATGAACAACCGCGCGGCAAACGCCCTTTACGACTCGCTGCTCCAGGAATTCAAAAAAGAAAGCACCGGGTGGTCCACAGAACAGTGGCGCGGCATCGACCGGTGCAGCGTCGCCCGCTTCTATTACTACATGACCCCCGCAACCGCCAGGGCTGAATAAGAAGGTTCGCTCACTGACCATTAGCCACATAACAGCCGCCGGCTCGGCAACCGATTCTTCTCCTGAAAGAAAGCGCCCCCGCTGGCCGGCAGCAGTCTGATGGAGGATTTAGACCAGTGCCTGACTTTGCGGAAACTCAACACACCATAGCCGAACTCGTCGAACGCTTCCGACTCAACCCATCCGCAGACGAAGCCGCCTTCCGAATCGAGTTCATCAATCCATTCTTCGAGGCCCTCGGTTGGGACGTCGCCAACCGCGCCGGCTACGCCCAACAATACAAGGAAGTCGTCCACGAAGACACCGTGATGGTAGGCACCGCCACCAAGGCTCCCGACTACTCCTTCCGCATCGGCGGCGTCCGAAAGTTCTTCGTCGCAGCCAAAAACCCCTCCGTCAGCGTAAAGGGCGACCCACACCCCGCCTATCAACTCCGCCGCTACGCCTGGTCTGCCAAGTTGCCCCTGAGCATCCTGACCGACTTCGAAGAATTCGCGGTGTATGACTGCACCAAGCGTCCCAAGCCCACCGACAAAGCTTCCACTGGCCGCATCTTCTATTGGAAATACGACGAATACCCCCAAAAGTTCCGCGACATCTGGGACATCTTCGCAAGGGAATCGATACTCAAAGGTTCGTTCGACCGCTACACCGAAAAGGCCCGCGGCACCGCAGAAGTCGATGCCGAGTTCCTCAACGAAATCGAAAACTGGCGCAACCTACTCGCACGAAACATCGCCCTCCGCAACAAGCACCTCACCATCGACCAGATGAATGAGGCCGTCCAGAAAGTCATCGACCGTATCATCTTCCTGCGCATGGCCGAAGACCGCGGCATCGAGGCGCAGGGCCGCCTGCTCGCCCTCGTCAACGCCGCAAACATCTACAACCGTCTCGGCAAGTTGTGCGAAGCCGCCGACGCCAAATACAACTCCGGCCTGTTCGACTTCAAGTCCGACACCTGGACCCTCGACCTCAAGATAGACGACAAAATCCTCAAGCCCATCATCAAGGGCATCTACTATCCCGACTCGCCATACGAGTTCAGCGTCATCCCGCCCGAAATCCTCGGCAACGTCTATGAGCAATTCCTCGGCAAGGTCATCCGCCTCACTCCCGGTCACTACGCCCGCGTCGAGGAAAAACCCGAAGTCAAGAAGGCTGGCGGCGTCTATTACACCCCCAAATACATCGTCGATTACATCGTCAAAAACACCGTC
>JAUWIN010000095.1 GCA_030605345.1 Candidatus Brocadiia bacterium | reverse complement strand
GGGCCGGCCGGGTCCGCCGATCAAAACCGAGCACATCGCTAGCTTGTCCGCCGAAGTCCCGGGAATCCTGGGCGAAGGCGGAAGGCCATTCAGTACCGCACGCTCGGTCGGGATTTATGGGCGTAGAGAATAAGGGAAATGAAAAATATCATGCGAACAGAAGTTGAGTGGTTCAGGACCGCCGGATTCGGCCTGTTTATGCACTATGGGGTGTATAGTCTGTTGGGGCGAGGGGAATGGGTGCAGTTTTGTGAAAAGATACCTGTGAAGGAGTATGAGCAACTCAAAAACCAGTTCACCGCAAAACACTTCGACGCCGACTTCATCACGGATTTAGCGCTCGAAGCGGAAATGAAATACGTGAACATCACCACCATGCACCATGACGGTTTCTGCCTTTTCGACACGAAGGAAACCGATTTCAACAGCGTCAACTCAGCGGCCAGGCGGGACCTGGTCGGCGAACTGGCTGAACAGTGCCACAAGAAGGGCCTTGGGCTCTGTCTGTATTACTCTCACGGGCGACATTGGCATCACCCGCACGCAATGACGCCGGAGAAATACGATGAGACGGCACGGCCGGATTACGAGACGCCCGAGCCGACCTACGCCACAGGAACCGAACACGACATACGCAAGTACGTGGCCTATTGCCAGGCACAGATTACGGAACTGCTGACGAACTATGGTCCCATAGCCAACATCTGGTTTGACGGGTGGTCCACACCCAAGTCGGGCCCATGGCAGACAGAACTGTGCATACCGGAACTGTACGAGACCATTCGGCGGCTTCAACCGGAGTGTTTGATTTCCTACAAGTTTGGAATTACGGGAACGGAAGATTTCTACGCGCTCGAATATGGCTGGCCCGAGCACATGCCCGAGGAAATGGAGCGGGCCCGCCGAAGCGGCAAGCCGATCGAGATTTGTCACCACATCGCCGGATGGGGATACAAGAAGGTTGACGACGGCAAGCACCGCGGCGCGGACTCTGTCGTGGCGGATTTGGACTATGCCTCTCGATTCTCAGCCAACCTGCTGCTCAATACCGGGCCTCTTCCGGACGGGTCCATCGACCAGCAGGATGTCGAGACGCTGCGGGAAGTGGGCAAACGATTGCGTAGTGCCGGATAATAGGGAATCGGCGGACAGGACGCTCGACCGCGACCTGGGGGCATAGAGGCGGCAGCGGGGTGACGCAGATGTTCACGTTCAACACAAATCTGGCGGGGTATTCTGAATGAAGAAATTGGAAGAAATTCTGGATGCGGTAAGGGAGTATCCTATCAAGCGGGTGGCAGTGGCAGCAGCCGAGGACCGTACTGTGGTGGAGGCGGTGAAGCTGGCGGCAGACGGCGACGTGGCGGAAACCGTGCTGGGGGGCGACGAAAGACGAATCCGCCAACTGGCCGAGCGGGCCGGCTTCCGCCTGGGTAAAAATCAGGTGGTGCACGAGCCGGTGCCCGAAATGGCGGCGCTTCGCGCCGCAGAACTCGTCAGTTCGGGCAAGGCCGACGCTCTGATGAAGGGCTACATCCACACCGACGACTTTCTCCGGGCGGTGCTGGACAAGGGGGTCGGGCTGCGTTGCGGCCTGCGAATGAGCCACGTGTTCGCCTGCGAACTGCCCGCCTACGACCGGCTGGTCCTGGTGACGGACTCTGCGATGAACATCGCTCCGGACCTGGAGGCGAAGGCTGAGATCGTTCTGAACGCCGTCCATCTCGCCCACGTCCTCGGCATCAGTGAGCCGCGGGTTGCGTGCCTCGCCGCGGTTGAACTGCTCAACCCGGCTATGCAGGCGACGGTGGATGCTACGTGCCTGCACAAGATGTGGGACCGGGGCCAGTTTCCGCCCGGGTGCATCGTTGACGGCCCGTTCGGGTTCGACAACGCCGTGTCGCCGGGGGCAGCGGAACACAAAAATATCGGCGGGCCGGTCGCCGGTGTGGCGGACATTCTGCTCGTTCCGTGCATTGAATCAGGCAATATTGTGGTGAAGTCGTTCGTCTATTCGGCAGGGGCAAAGGTCGCAGGCGCCGTGGTCGGGGCGAAGGCGCCGGTCGTGCTAACCTCGCGGGCCGACTCCGCCGAGAGCAAGTTCCTCTCCATCGCCATGGCTGTGCTGACCTGCGGCGTGGAGCGCGCCCTCCGGCTGAAGGTCGGGCGGGTCCATTACTGACTGGGCCGGGTGTTGGCGTTCGGCCTATCGGGCGAGCGAGCCCATCGGGTCCCACGGCGGGAGCACGATGGGCGGTTTTTCCGACGCCGCCTGGAGTTTGGGCGGCAGGGCGCTCTTCCTGGCGGCTACCTCGAACATGTGTTCGTCGAACCACTGGTCGGTCATCAGGAAGAATCCGCTTTTGCCGGTTTTGTCGCCCCAACTGTTCTCGACGCGCCACCGGCGTGGCTTGCCCTTGACCACGTCGACGCCTGTGAACAGCATGGCGTGGTTCATCGCGGACTCGCCGTAGAGCAGGCGGCTTTCCTTGTCGAGGTCGAGTGTGGTGTCATAGACGCTTTCGTAGTCGAACATTTCCGCGTCCCACACCCCGAGTTCGCGGCTTGCCATCTTGCCGCAGTCACAGCCGAACCAGACCGGCTCGCCGGCCTGGATGGTTTTCAGCGCCATTTTTTTCATCAGTTCGATCTCAACGTTGAGATACTTTACCATGGTGCCGCCGACGACGTTTCCGAGGTATTCAACGGTAAAGGTGCGTCCGGTGGGGCTGGTCGAGCGCGGATCGTGCACCAGACAGACGTAATCCTCCAAGGGGATGGTGACGTATTTGTCTGCGAACTGGAGCGGGGTCATTTCGGGGTCGCGGTGGAACTTGTTGTCCTTGTCGGTCCATTGCCACTCGAACCGGGCGGGTGGGCTGCCGAGGTGGATGCACAGGATGCGGTAGATGACTTTGAGGATGTCTTCCTTGGCGTGGCGGAGGTCGTTCTGCGAAGCCCCGTCGCCGTGCATGTTGCGAAGGGTCTTGGCGGCCTGGCGCAGTTTGGTGACGAGTATCTTGTTCATGGAGCCGGTATTGGACGAGCTTTCGCTTTCGGGCATTGCGGCCTTGGGGACGAGGCCGTGTTTCTTGACCACGTTGACGAACATGTTCCACTGGCCGCCGTCGCTTATGGGCTGCTGGAGCAGGAACGACACCGTGCGGTCGTCCACCTGGCGTTCTGCGGTTTCGATGATTGCCTCAAGGAAGTGGTTGGCCTTTTCAAACTTGTCCCAGAACAGGACGTGGTTCTGGCTGAACTCGAAATCCTTGAGTTTCATTTTCTTCATCGCGCCGACGCGGAGCAGGTTAGTTGCGGCAAAAATCCAGCAGCGGCCCGAGCTTTTTTGCTCGGTCGCCTTCCAGTCGTCCAGTTTGTGGGAGAAGGAGTGGTCGCTGCCGATGACCGCGGAGCGGTTGAGTGCGATGTTATCCACGGTCGTTTTGGTGATGGCGTTTTGTATCAGGCGGTAGCCGGGGTTGCTCTCGAAATCCTTGCGCAGGTTGGTGAGTTTGTCCGTGGTGAGTTCGCCTTTGACTTTTTTGCTCGTTTGGTTCCTGCGCTGTTTTGCTTTGCTCGTCCTGCCTTTTGCCATGGATGAATCTCCTGTGAACGATTATGAATGGGGAGCGGCCAGAACTCGCCACCGTTCCTTTGTGGTGCGGGTTCATTCACACACACCGCTCGCTCAAGTCCGGTTCTTGGCGCAAAAGTATAGGCTTCCGGCCATATAAGTCAACCACGGAAGCATTTGTGTGATTTTTTCTTGGGACGTGGTATCTCTTATGCGAAAGGACTCAGCTCGGAATCATTGCCGGCAGATACACTTCAGGGAATTTCTGCCTGTTCGACCATGATTTAATCTTGGCGCCACAGGTAAGTTTCATTATCATAATAATCGTTGAAACCTGGCGGGAGCTACAAGGCGGAGGGAAATCTCTCTGGTAAGAAACTACCACAAAGCTTGATTTTTCGGCGCTCTTCTGGTGGTTCACGCCTTGACCTGTATAATGTCCGTCGTGCAGGTTTGGCGGTCGTGCTGGCTACCTGGTGGGTGGGCTGTACTGCTGCTTCGCTCGCTCGGCGAAATCGCCGAGGCCATCGACAAAGCCGCCGCAGAATGGCGCGAACTTGTTCCAGAACTGCCCCCGGTCGGAGCCGACTGTGAAGCCGCGCCCGAACACGCCGCAATGGGAATGACGGAACGTGCAGCAAATTAGCAACGTCATCGAGGATTATAGTTTCGGGCGGATCGAGCTGCGCGGCAAGACCTACACCTCGGACGTCATAATCTATCCCGACCACATCGACGGGGGATGGTGGCGCAAGCAAGGGCACCTGCTCTGCCTGGACGACCTGGAAGACATAATAGCCGCAAGACCGCACGTCCTCGTCATCGGCACCGGCGCCCAGGGCATGATGCGGGTCGCAGACGAAGTTCCGAAACAAATGTCGGAGCTCGGCATCGAACTGAAAGTGGCAAGAACTGGCAAAGCCTGCAAGCTATACAATCGACTCGCCCAGCAGCAGAAGAGCGCCGTTGCCGCCCTTCACCTTACCTGCTAGAGGTCGAAATCTGCGGGACGCAGAGTTCACGCCTCATCAAGAACGGTGACGTGCTCTCCCCTGAAATGCTTTATTCCGCCGCGGTCGAGCCGGAGGGCAAGCCCGAACCGCACGTCAACGTCGAATACCGTTCCCTCGTAGCGCTGCCGACCCTGTTCCAGCACTATCCGGCTCCCGAGGGTTGCTGACAGCGACCGCCACCGCTGGTTGATTGTTTCGGTGTCTTGTTCCAGTTCGATTTGATACCATCGGTCGAGTTCACCCAGCAGGGACTTCGCCAGTTCCAGCCGATTGATCTCCTCGTTCGCCTCCTCCGACAGTGATGTGGCGAGTTTTGCAATGTCCTGGGGCATTTCGGAGCGCGAGGCGTTGACGTCGATACCGATGCCGAGCACCAGTATCCGTCCATTCGGAGCGGCTCTCGCCTCGACCAGGACGCCGGCGGCCTTTTTGCCCCGAACCAGGATGTCGTTCGGCCAGCGGATCAGGGCGGGCAGTCGGGTGGTGGCGCGGACGGCGTCGGCGGTGGCCAGCGCCCCGACGATAGTTGTCATCGGAACTGCGCCCTCGGCGGTCGGGGGTCTGAGCAGGACGGACATCCAGATGCCTTTGCCGGTCGGCGACCACCAGCTTCGGCCCAGGCGGCCCCGGCCGTGGGTCTGTCCATCCGCAAACACCGCCGTTCCCTCCTCCGCGCCACGGTCGGACAGTTCCCACAGCAGGTCGTTTGTGGACGTTACGACATCATACACCCGCACCTTGCGACCAATAACGCGGGTAGGGAGGCCGCGCTCAAGTTCCTTGAGAAGTGACACGCCTCTTTAGCCCTTGCGGAGGTGGTGTGTTGGTTTCCATTTCCAATGCGATGTCGAGCGCCCCTGCGGAATGTGTGAGTGCACCCACCGAAATCCAGTCCACACCGGTTCTTGCCACCGCAGCGACGTTCCGCAGCGTGACCCTCCCCGAGGCCTCGATAGTTGTCTTCGGCGAGATGGCGCGCACTGCCGCAACCGCCTTTTTCATCCGCGCTGGCGGCATGTTGTCCAGCATCACGATGTCGGCGCCGGCAAATGCTGCGGCGCGGGCGTCGCCGACGGTTTCGGCTTCGACCTCGATGCGCAGTTCTGGCGCCGCGTTCTGTCGCGCCAGCGCCACCGCGGCTGCGGGCGACAGCCCCGAGGCCTTCAGATGGTTGTCCTTGATGAGGACCTGGTCATACAGTCCCATACGATGGTTCTCTCCACCGCCAACCGCGACTGCGTACTTCGACAGCCTCCGCCAGCCGGGCAGGGTCTTCCGTGTGTCGAGCACGGTAACACCTGCTCCGGCGGCTGCATCGACGTACCGCCGGGTCAGCGTGGCGATGCCCGAGAGTCGCGGGAGGAAGTTCAGCAGCGTCCGCTCGACGGTCAACATTGGGCCGGCCGGCCCGGTTATCGCTGCGATAACCGTGCCTGACTCCAGAGCGGAACCATCCTTCAAGGCGCGCGAGATTCTGAGTCGCTTGTCGAATGTGGCGAGGCGTCTTCGGACTACGGGCATTCCGGCGACGACCCCACTCTCGCGTGCAAGCAGCATTCCTCTGCCCTTCACGCTTGGGGCGAGCAGCGCAGTGGTGGTCACATCGCCCGAGCCGATATCCTCGGCCAGGGTTTTTGCGATAAGTTCGTCCAGAAGTTTCAGGTCGAGGGCTGCCTTTGGCACAAAACTTCTCCTTGCTGGCCGGAGTATATTGCCGCCCCGTGGTTCTGTCAATGACATCTCCGGCGGATACGTTTGTTGAAGTTGACCTGGCAGTGGTCTATAATTTTTCTGGCGGTTATGGTGGTTTTTGGGGCTTGCAGGAAGGGCGGATGCCTGGTTCCTCCGATACCTTGTTTATCGAAATGGCAGTTGCCAAGGGCTATCTGGACAGGGCCCATGGCGAGGAAGCCCTGAACATCCAGACTGCAACGGCGGGGGATGGGGCGAGCCGGCGCCCCCTGCGCGACGTTCTGGTCGAATCTGGCTGGATGACGAAGGAGCAGGTCTCGGAAATTAGCGGTCAGATGGAGGAAGGTGCCGCCAAGACCGGGAGGATCGAGGGCTACAAATTGCTGTCCAAGATCGCCCGTGGTGGTATGGGCGCGGTTTATAAGGCGGAGCGGGAAGCGACAGGTGAAACTGTCGCACTCAAAATCCTGCCCAGAAGAATGGCACAAAAACCCGGCTTTGTCGAGCGGTTCCTCCGGGAGTCACGGGCTGCGTCCAAGATAAGGTCTGCCTACATCGTGCGGACAATCGACGTCGGCTTCTCCGGTGGATATTACTATTTCGCCATGGAATATGTCCAGGGCGAATCCGTGGATACAACCCTATCCATAGACAGCTCCATAGCGGAGTCGAAAGCGCTCCGCATCGTCCATCATATAGCCCTGGCACTTCGCCACGCGGGCGCAGCGGGAATGGTGCATCGTGACATCAAGCCGGGCAACATCCTCGTGGGCAAGGACGGGGTAGCAAGGCTGGCCGACTTCGGCCTGGCCCGCGACATCCAAGACGACTCCGTAGCGCAGACAGGCGTCACCCTCGGCACCCCCAACTACATGTCGCCGGAACAGGCGAGGGGGGTGAAACCCCTCGACGTCCGAAGCGACATCTATTCACTCGGCGTTACATTCTACTACATGGTCACAGGCGCTCTGCCCTTCCAGGCCGAGACTTCACTGCTCACCATGCTGAAGCACCTCAACGAGCAGCCGGTGGCGCCAATCACCCGCCGCTCGGACCTCTCACGTGGCTGCAATGCCGTCATCCTCAAGATGCTCGCCAAGGACCGGGACAAAAGATACCAGGACGCGAGCCAACTGAGCACCGACATTGAGCTTGTGATGGAGGGCAAGCAGCCGAAGTTCGCCGAAACCACCGAGCCAAAGCCCGAAAAAGCAGCGGAAGAAGCACCGGTCAACCGCGCTGAGCCGGCACACTCCGCCGAAGGGACGCACAAGCGCGGACATGGCAGATGGCTAAGCGTGGGCATCGCGCTGTTGCTGATCGCCCTCGTCGGCACGATGGTATATGTTCTTTTCTTCCAGGTGACTAAGTAAACCCCGACTTGGCCAGGGGGACAATGCACGCTGCTTTCTGGTTCAGCAAGGAACGATGGCGACAAATCAGGACGAATCATTCGCCGAGGCGGTCATCCGCCTGAAACTGGCAGACGAGACGAGCGTCAGCCAGTGCATGAAAACGGTTGCTGACGGCGAGGCCGGCAGCCTTGCCGACGCCATGGTCCAGCGCGGTGTATTGGACCGCGAGGCTGCGGACCGGGCGCTGGCCGAGTCCGAAGGCGCGCCGCAGGACCGCGACGCCGGCTCCGAAGAAGAACCCCCTCACATCGAAGGCTACGACATACTGGAAAAGCTGGGCGAGGGCGGGATGGGGGC
>JAUWIN010000106.1 GCA_030605345.1 Candidatus Brocadiia bacterium | reverse complement strand
TGCCTTCATTGCCTTGTCCCCTGAGTGTCATATTATCCGGGCAGTTCCGCACTTCCTGACCTTGCTTCCTTCTACCACTTCCTGACGCCGAACTCAACCGACCGTGCCGCACTGATATGGTCACTCGCATTAGTGACGCGCTACTGTTATCATTGGCTATGGCTATGAGCGGAAACCAGGCCGTCAAACTTGTCGGCATCTATGGCAGCCCGCGGCAGGGGGGTAACAGCGACACCCTTCTCGACGCGGCACTGAAGGGCGCGGAACAAGCGGGTGCCGACGTACACCGTATCACCGTGCGCGACCTTCAATTCGTGCCCTGCCAGGGCTGCCAGTACTGCTCCAGGCACGGTGAGTGCCGCATCAAGGACGATATGGGCGTCATATACGAGGCACTGGATGATTCGGACGTCGTCCTCCTCGGCTCGCCAATTTACTTTACTTCGCTGCCTGCGCAGGCCAAAGCGATGATCGACCGCTGCCAACCCTACTGGGCGAGAAAATATGTGCTGAAACAAGGGCCGCCCGAAACGGACAGGATCGGCGGATTCGTCTGCTGCTGTGGCACGCAGGACGACCGGTTTCTCGCATGCACCGAGCAGATAGTCAAAACCTGGTACTTTATTATGGGAGTCAAATACCGGGGCAGTATGTTCGTGCCGGGATTGGACGCGCCGGGTGACGCGGCGAAACATCCCACCGCCGCAAAGGACGCCTTCATATATGGGAAGCAACTCGCGCGGAATTAAACCGCGCCCGGCGGCGCCGGGCAGACTGCTTCGGCCCCTCAGTCCTGCGCCTGACGGCCCAGCCGTTTGAGGCTTTTGCGCTCCCTCCGGCCGTCGAGCCTTATGGTACCGCGCCACGACGGCGTGACGGTGTATCTGGCACGAGCCGTTCGGATTGCTTTTTTGAAGTTGCGTTGAACGTCTTCTCTCATGCCGACGATGCCTCCTGTGTCTCCCACATTTTTTATCGGCACTTGGGGCCGACGAGTAAGCCGATAGGCCGCCGCAATTCCAGATTTTTCCGATCGCCGGAGGAAGGCTTTCCTCTTGCCGTAGCTCACTGTATGTGTATAACTGAGCCCAACGATTGTAGAGCGCTGGCAGTTTATCAGTCCCGGAGGTCGAAATGGGCGGCCGGATTAGCGTACACGAGTCGGATGTAGCCGCAAAAAACTACCCGGACCGGTGGAGCAAGGACTTGGTCGGCGGCCCAGAGGTGAAGGCGGAGTCGGGCTTCAGCGTCGGCCTCGCCGAGTACCACGTGACCGAGTTCGGCGAACTACAGGTGCACCATGACCAGGAAGCGTTATATGTAATCTCCGGCGTGGGGCAGGTGCGCGTCGGCGACGAGGTCATAGACGTCAGGCCGGGAAGCGCAATTTATGTCGGGCCCGGAACCAAGCACGCCACACGCCGGACCGGCGACCAGCCCGTTCGGGTCATCTATGCACACGGAAGTGTTTAGGGCAAAACTGTGCATGAATTGAGCGTGGCGGAGAGTATCTGCCGGAGCGTGTCCGAGCGGGTCGGTGACGCCCGCGTGGAGGAAATGGTGGTCCAGGTCGGTGCACTATCAGGCGTCAACCGCGCCTCCCTCGAGTTCTGTCTGGGCGAGGCGGCCCAGGTCACCGGCCTGAAACTGGAACGGTTCAGCGTCGAGCGTGTGCCGGCGCGGGCCCGGTGTGAGTGCGGAGAGACCTACGAGGCGGACGAACTGATGCAGCCGTGCCCAAGGTGCGGCGGTTTCTCACGCTCGTTCATCAATGGTGAAGACATCGTCGTCAGCAAACTCGTCGCGGTGGAGGAAAATGATGAAGCGAACTGAAATCCTCGACAAAATCATCATCGACAAGGGCGACAAAATCGCCCTGAAAAACAGAGCACAAATTGACAAGGCTGGCGTCCTGGCACTGAACCTCATCGGCTCGCCGGGGTGCGGAAAAACTACCCTGCTCGAAAGAACCATCGCCGAGCTCCACGACCCGAGAGCCGGCAGCGTCCCGCTCAAGGTCGGCGTGATCGAGGGTGACGTGCAATCGAACCTCGACCGCGACCGCATCGCAAGGGCAGGAGCGCCAGCGACGCAGATACAGACCGGCGGCGCCTGCAGGCTGGACGCCGCGATGGTAGAGAAGGCGCTCCCCCAAATCCCGCTCGACAAAATCAACATCCTCGTCATTGAGAACGTGGGCAACCTCATCTGCCCGACCGGGCTGAAGCTTGGCGAGCACTTGAAGATTGCCGTGATCAGCGTTCCAGAAGGCGACGAGAAACCGGCGAAGTATCCGACTGTATTCGTCCGTTCGGACGCCGCCGTGATAACAAAAATCGACCTGCTGCCGCACCTGGACTATGACCTCGACCGGGCCGCCACAGACTGCAGGAAACTGAACAACAGGATCAAAATTTTCCCCCTGTCTGCAAAGACCGGCGAGGGAATCGACGCATGGATTGAATACCTGCGCAGGCTGAGCGGGGCAAACCGGCCAGCGCGAAGAGCACCGGCCGAACTGAAGGAACCACGACGAACCGCAGAACAAAAATAGAAATCACCGGCACAGTGCAGGGCGTCGGGTTCCGGCCGTTCGTGTATCGGCTGGCGCTGGAACTCGGACTTGCTGGCAGCGTGCGCAATTTCAACCGCGGGGTCAGGATTTTCGCGCAGGGCCAAGCAGGAAACGTCGAGCAACTCATCAGGCGGCTTCGCCAAGACGCACCACCGCTCGCACGCATCAGGGAACTCACCGCAGCGGACGCGCCGCCGAACGAGGAGCAGGGTTTTCGCATCGCCATCACAGACGCAGCCGGCGCGCCCGACGTTGATGCCGCGCCGGACATTGCGACGTGCGAGGCCTGTCTGGCCGAGATGCGCGACCCCGCCAACCGCAGGTATCGCCACCCGTTCATCAACTGCACCGACTGCGGGCCAAGATACACCATCATACGGTCGCTCCCATACGACCGCCCGAACACCTCGATGAGGCCGTTCCAGGTGTGCCCCGACTGTGAGCGGGAGTACAACACGCCCACTGACCGTAGGTTCCACGCCCAGCCGGTCTGCTGCCCGGAATGTGGACCTCAACTCGAGTTGCTCGATGCTAATGGAGTGCCGACGGGGACGGGCGACCCGATTTCGGACGCCGCTGAGCACCTGGCCGGCGGAAAAATCGTGGCGGTCAAGGGGGTCGGAGGATTCCACCTCGCCTGCGATGCTACCTCGCCCGGAGCGGTCAGAAGGCTGCGGCGGTCTAAATACCGCGAGGAAAAAGCACTCGCCGTCATGGCCCGCAGCGTCGAGGCGGCTAGCCGGATAGCCCACATCAACCGCGCCGAACGGGCACTGCTCGAAAGCCCCGAACGCCCCATCGTCCTGCTCCGAAAAAAGGGGAAGGGCATCCTCGCCGATGAGGTGGACCCACGCAGCAAATTCCACGGTCTCATGCTCCCATATACGCCAATCCACCATCTGCTGGTGGAAAGGGTTCCTTACCTCGTGATGACCAGCGGCAACAAGGCCGAGGAGCCGATCGCTCGGACGAACGCCGAAGCACTGGATAAACTCAGCGGGGTCGCCGACCTCTTTCTGATGCACAACCGCGAGATTCTAACACGGAGCGACGACTCCGTCGTCCGACACGTCGCCGGCGACGCGGTCATTATGCGCCGGTCGCGCGGATACGCACCCCAACCCATATCAGTGGGCGAAAATGTGGACGGCATCCTCGCGTGCGGCCCCATGCTGAAGAACTGCATCGCAGTGGGGCGCGGCGAACTGGCCTACGTCTCGCAGCACATCGGCGACCTGACCAACCTGGAGGCGTACCGCTCGCTCGAACAGACCGCGGAGAAGCTTTGCTCAATGCTCGCGGTCGAACCCTCACTTGCTGCCTGCGACATGCACCCCAGCTACGCGAGCACCAGGTTCGCAGAATCGCTGGGCCTGCCCGTGGCCAGGGTCCAGCACCATCACGCCCACGTCGCGTCGTGCATGGCAGAGAACGGTCTCGAGGGCCGCGTAATCGGAGTAGCGTTCGACGGAACCGGCTACGGCGAAGATGGCAACACCTGGGGCAGCGAGATATTCGTCGCGGACAGGGCCGGTTATGAGCGCCTGGGGCACTTGTCCTATATGAAAATGCCGGGCGGCGACGCCGCCGTCAAATACCCCGGCCGGATGGCGCTCGGCGCCCTGTTCCCGTTGATGGGCTCCGACGTCGCCGTTATCGTCCCGTGGCTGGACAAGACGGAAGCGAAGGCCGTCGTCGAGATGCTCGAGCGCGGCGTGAACGTGCCCCTGACGGCAGGGATGGGGCGGCTGTTTGATGCGGCCTCGGCACTCCTCAACGTGTGCAGCCGCGCCACGTATCAAGGCCAGCCAGCCATCGAACTTGAGGGCGCCGCCGACCCTGACGCCAGCGGCACCTACCCCATCAGCCTAATTGAAAAGCACGGCCAGATAGAAGCGGATGGTGCGGCTGTTCTGGCCGCTGTGTGTGAGCAGCGCGATGCCGGAGTGCCCGTCGCCACAATCGCCGGTAGATTCCATAATACGGTTGCTGAACTTTTGGTAAAATGCGCCGTTGAGGCCCGTGAGCGAACGGGGCTGCGTGATGTATGCCTCAGTGGCGGATGCTTCCAGAACGCGCTCCTCCTCGCCAAGTCGGTGGCGCGGCTCACCGAGGTAGATTTCGTCGTGCACCGGCACCGCCTCGTCCCGCCCAACGACGGTTGCATCGCACTCGGCCAGATGGTGGTCGCGGCGAGCAGAAACAGTGACAGCGGCCCACAGGTCTGAGAAGAAAGGGGATCTTTCAGGATGTGTGTTTCTGTTCCAGGACAGGTGATTGAAATCGACGGCACTTCGGGCAAGGTGGACGTAGCTGGGAACACGGTCGAGGCGGATTTTTCCTTCCTGCCCGATGTGAAGCCGGGCGAGTATGTGCTGGTGCACGCCGGTTTCGCCATCCAGAAATATGACCAGGCCGAGGCCCTCGAGACGCTGCGGCTGCTGCGGGAGGCCTACCAGGTGACATCCTGATGGAACTGCTCGCAAAAGGATATCGAGATGAAGACCTCGGACGGCGGATCCTCAGTCGCATTCGGGGCGAGATGGACGGCGCCCCGACTGTCCGCCTGATGGAGGTCTGCGGAACGCACACCATGTCCATCGGCAAGCTCGGCCTGCGCCGCGCCATACCATATAACCTTGTGCTCCTGTCAGGCCCGGGCTGGCCGGTCTGCGTGACCCCCGGAGGCTATGTGGACGCCGCGGCCGACCTGGCGCTGGACGGCATCACAGTGATAACCTTCGGCGACATGGTGCGGGTACCGGGCAGCCGGACGTCTCTCGAACGCGCCCGCGCAAGCCGCGGACGAATCGTCGTTGCTTCTTCCGTAACCGCTGCTCTCGACCTGGCGAGAAATGAAGGCGGCGATGTGGTCTTTCTGGCCGTGGGGTTCGAGACCACCGCGCCGACCACCGCCGCAGCAGTCCTGACGGCCAGCCGCGAGGGGCTGAACAACTTCTCCGTGCTCGTTTCACACAGGCTCGTCCCGCCGGCGCTCCGGCTCATCATGGACGACCCGGACTGCGCCGTCTCCGGGTTCATCCTGCCCGGGCACGTGAGCACTATCATCGGTACCGAGCCGTATGAGTTTTTAGCCGACGAGTTCGGCGTGCCGGGCGTTGTAGCCGGGTTCGAACTGATTGACGTGCTTGTCGCGCTCGAATCGCTCGTTCACATGATTCGGTCCGGCGCCGCCGCGGTGAACAACGCATACACCCGTGTGGTGCGAACAGGCGGCAACCGGAAAGCCGAGGAAATTATGGCCGAAGTGTTTGAGGTCGTGGACACGGAGTGGCGCGGAATCGGCCGGATTCCGATGAGCGGGCTGGCTGTGCGCGAGGAATACGCGGCGTTCGATGCCGCCTGCAAGTATGGCATCCAAGTCGGCGGCTGTGAACTGCCACCAGGCTGCTCCTGCGGGAGCGTGCTCCGCGGCGTGCTCAGACCTGCCGAGTGCCCGCTGTTCGGGCGCAGGTGCACTCCCCAACAGCCCGTCGGGCCGTGCATGGTCTCGACGGAAGGTGCGTGTGCCGTGAGTTACAAATACGGAGAGAAATAAATGGGCGGTCGGCTCGTCGAACTGGCGCACGGTGGCGGCGGAACCATGACCGCGGAACTCATCAACGTGGTCCGCGAGTATGTGGGCAACCCGCTGCTCGACCGGCTCGAAGATTCGGCACGTATCGAGTTAGGCGAGCGGGCGGCCTTCACCACCGACTCGTTCGTGGTCAGCCCGCTGGAGTTCCCCGGCGGCGACATCGGTCGCCTTGCCGTCGCGGGCACCGTCAACGACCTCGCGGTGATGGGCGCGCAACCGAAGTATCTTTCTCTGTCGCGCGGCATCGAGGAAGGGCGGGCGCGCGAACTGCTCCGGCGTAGGCTGGCGGCGGTCGGCGCGGCGGCCGACGAG
>JAUWIN010000054.1 GCA_030605345.1 Candidatus Brocadiia bacterium | reverse complement strand
GAGGCTGAATACCCCGGCTGATGCGTAATACCAGCGCTGTCCGCGCATGCCCCGACATCCGAGCACCGTGTTTGCCACCCCGGAAGGGCCGGGATTGAATATCCACCGCCACACCATCGCCGCAGCGACGGTGGACGTGACGTAGGGCAGGAAATAGATAGTGCGGAACAGCCCCAGCCCCCGCAACTTCTGAAACAGCAAACTTGCGATGAGGAAACTCAGCACCAGCGTGACCGGCACCGTCCCCACCACATACCACACCGACACCCCCAGCGAGTGCCAGAACTCCCCGCCGGCGAGCAGGCCGATGTAGTTTTCCAGGCCGACGAACCGCTGCGACGCCCTGCCCCAATCGAAATGCAAACTCATGTTGAAAGCGTGGAGCAGAGGGTAGATGGAGAACGTCAGCAGCACCGCAGCCGCTGGCGCCAGGAAGAGATATGGCTGCCACTTTGCCTGCCGCATAGCGCTCCCGTCCGATGAGCCATCGGCAGTAAAGTAGCAGCGCCGCCGCCCGAAGTCAACGCAGGGGATAGACTATAACCGTCCCAAGGATTGTGTGATTTGTTCCTGGGATGTAGTACACCTTATCCCAAAGAGCTTAGCGGGCGGTTTTGAGATAGTTTTTTAGTGCTATTGGGGAGTGTCAGGGTTGCGAGGTGGCGGGTTCGGTCTCGGCTTTGTCGTCGGTCGGCAATTCGTCGGTTGTGTAGTCGCAGTCCGGGGCGTTGGTGCAGACGTAGCAGCCTTTTCGGCGGCCATGCCCGCGGCGGTAAACCAGTTGGCCGTCGCAGCCCTCGCGCGGGCAGCTGACGCCGGTTGGCAGTGGCTTGGTGTTTCGGCATTTGGGGAAGGCGGAGCAGGCGAGGAACCGGCCTCGCTTGCCGGTGCGTATGACCATCGGTGCGCCGCACTTTTCGCAGACGTCGTCGGTCGGCTCGGGCGGGGGAGCTGGCTTGCCGTCGGGGCCGAGTTTCCTGGTGTTCTTACATTCGGGGTAACCTGAGCAGCCGAAGAATTTGCCGCGCCTGCCGTTCTTGATGACCATCGGCTTGCCGCATTTGTCACAGACTACGTCGGTCTCGGCGGGTTCTTCCTCATTTTCAGACTTGATGTAGCGGCACTCGGGATATCCGGAGCAGCCGAGGAACTTGCCGAACTTGCTCCATTTCTCTACCAGGGGCTTGCCGCATTCGGGGCATACCTCGCCTTCGACCTTCGCCCCTTTCACGGTCTTCATGCTCGTCTGCGCTTTGTCAAGATTGGCCTTGAACAGTTTGTAGAACTCATCCAGAACAGCGGTCCAGTTCTTGTTCTCATCCTGAATCTTGTCCAGTTTTTCCTCCATCTCCGAGGTGAACTGCACGTCCATGATGCGCGGAAAGCTCGCAAGCAGGAGGTCGGTCACTACGATGCCGAGGTCGGTGGCATGGAAGGCGCGCTTCTGCTGCTTGACGTAGCCCCGGTCCTGGATGGTGGAGATGATGGGTACGTATGTGCTTGGCCTGCCGATTCCTTCGCGTTCGAGCGTGCGGACCAATGACGCCTCGGTGTATCGCTTCGGGGGCTTGGTGAAGTGCTGCGAGGGGGCCAGTTTGAGGAGGTCGAGTTTCTGGCTTGTCTGGAGCGCTGGCAGTTCCTGGAGGTCGTCGTTATCGGGCGGGCCGGAGACTCTGGTATGGCCGTCGAACTTGCACACTCGGCCTTTCGCCTTGAGGAGGCCGTCGGCGGCGCGGACGTGGACGTCGGTCATTTCGTAGATAGCGTCGCTCATCTGGGTGGCCACGAAGCGGTTCCATATTAGTTCGTAGAGCTTGTGTTGGTCGGCGGTGAGGAATGCGCGGACTTGCTCCGGTGTTCTGCGGACGGAGGTTGGCCGGACGGCTTCGTGGGCTTCCTGGGCGGTTTTCCTCGATTTATATACACGCTCCTTGCCGTGCAGGTAGTTCGCGCCGAACGTCTGCTCGACGAGTTCGCGGCACTCGGCGATTGCGCCGCGGGCAACGCGGAAGGAGTCGGTTCGCATATATGTGATGAGGCCGACGGAGCCTTCGCCGCCAAGTTCGATGCCTTCGTAGAGTTGCTGGGCGAGGAGCATTGTCTTCTTGGCGGAAAATCGGAGTTGTGCCGAGGCCCGCTGCTGCAGCAGGCTGGTGCTGAATGGCGGAGGAGGTGCCGACCTCTGCTCTTTGCGCTCGCCCGCGTCCACCACGTATTCGGCTTGGCGAAGTGCTTTTGCGGCTGTCTGCGCTTCGTCGCCTTCAGCGGGCCGGAACTTTTTGCCATTCCACTCGACAAGGTCCGCGTCGAACTGCTCTGCCTCATCTTCGGCGCCGGCGGGGGCGAGCGTTGCGGTGATGCGCCAGTATTCCTCAGGCACGAAGGCCTGGATTTCCTTTTCGCGCTCGACAATCAGGCGCACTGCCACCGATTGCACCCGCCCGGCGCTGAGTCCTTTGGCGACTTTTTTCCAGAGCAGCGGGCTGAGCTGGTAGCCGACAATCCGGTCGAGTATCCGGCGTGCCTGCTGGGCGTTCACCCTGGCCATGTCGATTTTGCCGGGGTTTTTGAACGCTGCCTGTACTGCGTTTTTGGTGATTTCGTTGAACGTGACACGGCGGACCCTGGCGTCGGGCAGTTTGAGTGCCTTGGCCACGTGCCAGGCGATGGCCTCGCCTTCGCGGTCAGGGTCGGGGCAAAGAGATATCTTTTCCGCGCCCTTGGCCGCCGCCCTGAGGTTCTTGAGTGCTTTCGCTCGGCTCCGCAGAGTCACATAGGTGGGGGCAAACCCGTTCTCGATGTCCACACCCAGTTCGTTCTTGGGCAGATCGCGGACATGGCCCATCGAGGCCCGGACGGTATAGCCCTGGCCGAGGTACTTTTGTATTGTTTTTGCCTTGGCGGGTGATTCAACTATGACGAGCGATTTGGCCAATCGGACGCTCCGTCAGAAGAACGATTAGGCGTCGGCAGAACACTACGGGGCTCGACGTGCATCACGAACCCCGTTCGGTTTTGAACCAGCGATACCGTGGGAGCCTGCCGACGAGCGGCAGTGCGTAGTCGCGAAATGCTTCTGTGACGCCGTTGCTCTCGGCGTTGATGAACTCGTCCGGCATGCTGCGGGTGCCCTTTGCCACGTTTTCCAGGGAGGTCAGGCCATAGCTGGCCATGTATGTCTTTGAAGTGCCGGCTCTCTTGATGATGACTGAGCCGTTGGGCTGCTCGTCCTGGACGGCGGCTCTGACAGCATGTTTCCCGACCTCCATAGCTTCCGTGGCGTCCACCCTCGAGACCACCTCGGGGAAGCAGCGCTGGAGGTATCCGAACGTGTCGGCGCGGACGCGGAGGTCCTTGCCGAGGCGCTCGTTGACGGTGCGGGCGAGGTAATCGCCCAGGGCGCTGCTGCCGGAGAGCTGGGGGTTGCCGTACGCGTCAACCTCGCCGCTCTCAGAGATCGTCTCGGAGACCGGCTTTCCGTTTTCGTCCTGAATACCTTCCGAGACCACGACGACGCAGCGGCCGAGTTCGTCGTATACCTGCTTGACGTCGCCGACGAATTTATCGACGCTGAAAGGACGCTCTGGCACATAGACCAGGTGCGGGCCGTCGTCGCTGCGCTGCTGCCCGAGGACGGAGGCAGCGGTGAGGAACCCGGCGTGCCGCCCCATGACTACGTCGATTTTGATGCCTTTCAGCGCTCGGTTGTCGAGTTGGTCGCCTATCAATGCCAGGGCGACGAACCTGGCGGCCGAGCCGTAGCCCGGGCAGTGGTCTGTCTCGCGCAAGTCATTGTCGATAGTTTTCGGGATGTGATAGACGCGCATATCATAGTCCGCTTCCGCCGCTTGGGTGGCCACGATGTATGCGGTTTCTGCGGAATCGTTGCCTCCGATGTAGAAGAAGTAGCGAACGTCGTGCTTCCGGCAGACCTCGAACAGTTTCTCGCAGTCTTCCTTTGTCGGCTTCATTCGAACGGAACCGAGCGCCGCAGATGGGGTCCTGGCGATTTTGTCGAGCAACCGTGGGCTTTCTGCCCGGAGGTCGATGAAATCTTCCTCCAGCAACCCCGAAATGCCGTGCCGCGCCCCGAACATAGCGTTGATTTCCTTCGAGCGAACCATCTGCTTGATGGCCCCTACGAGGGTCTGGTTGATGACGTTGGTGGGACCGCCGGACTGGGCGATGACCGCGTTCCCCGGCAAAAGCTCCTTGCCTGTGGAAGCGTCCGATGTAACTTTGTCCCGCGCCTCATCTTGGCCGACTTCTGACACTGTATCCCTCCACGAAACAAAACTTCTGAGTTATGAGGTCGCAGGTATTATACGGTCTGGGGCGTTCATTTCAAGGTTCTTTACCGCGTCAGGAGGCGATTGCGCTGCTTGAAAGATGTTGCTGATTGGGGAGTTAAGGCGTGGCGTGTGCTCGGGGTTGACTCGGCTGAGCCTACGGAATACTATGCCCTCCACCGGACAAACAGGAGAACTCGGATGCTCGAAGGGCTGTTGGGGTTTCTGGCGGCGTATTGGCACGTGCTGCTGGCGGCGCGGGTCGTGCTTCAGACGGGCTCGGTGGCTCTGGCGATACTGAGTGAACGGCGGGAGCCGGCCGCCACCGTCGCCTGGCTGATGACGGTGACGTTCCTGCCCGTGGTTGGCATCATCGCTTACTACGTACTGGCGCGGACGCGGTTCCGCCGCCAGTTCCGCACGAGGGCGCAAGTCAACCAGCAGGCGGACCAGGCGCTGTCGATGTACGTTCAGGAACGCCTGGAGCACTTCGACCAATCGGCGCTGCGACGGCTGAATCACACGCAGCAGAGCCTCATCGCGCTGGCGGCGAACAGCGAGCAGTTTCGCGGCGGCGGGCCACCGTTCGGGGGAAACTCGGTCGAATTGTTCTTCAACCCGTCGCGGAAATATCAGGCGCTGAAAGACGCTATCCGCTCGGCACGCTCACACATCCACCTCGAATACTATATCTTCAGGGGCGACGGCATCGGCAGCGCACTTCGCGACCTGCTGGTAGAACGCGCCAAGGCCGGTATTGAAGTCCGTCTCCTGTACGACGGCATCGGGTCGCTGTACACTTATCGCAGAGGTTTCTTCGACGCATTGAGAGCAGCCGGCGGAGAGGCGGCGGCATTTCTCCCCCCGCGGTTCGCCAGAATTATCGAGCGGGTGAATTTCCGCAACCACCGCAAGATCGCCGTCATCGACGGCGCAGTCGGATTCGTTGGCGGGATGAACGTCGGCGACGAGCACCTCGGCCTCAAACCCCACGTCGGCCGATGGCGCGACTCGCACGTCCGCATCGAAGGGCCAGCAGTCGCCGAACTTCAGCGTATATTCCTCACCGATTGGTTGTTCACCACCGACCAGCGCCTGGCCGAACCCAGGTTCTTCCCCCAACTCCCACAGCCGGGCGACGAACTGGTGCAGATTGTCTCCTCCGGCCCGGACTGCCCCTGGCCAACCATACAGCAGCTCTATTTTCAGGCCATAACCACCGCCACCGAGCAGGTCGCCATTGCCACGCCCTACTTCGTGCCAGACCGCTCCATGCTGGCGGCGCTCGAAACCGCCGCACTCCGGGGCGTCGATGTGCGCGTCATGCTGCCCAGCAAGACCGACCTCCGCATCGTGACCAGCGCCGCACGCTCCTACTACGAAGAGCTCCTCGAGGCTGGCGTCCGCATATTCGAGTACCACGATGGCTTCCTCCACTCGAAAACCATTGCCGTTGACGGCCGCTACGGCAGCGTCGGCTCCGCCAACATGGACATCCGGTCCTTCACCCTTAACTTCGAGGTCTCGGCCTTCGTCCACAGCCAGGAGTTCGCCAAAAAGCTGCACAGGCAGTTTGAGACCGACATGAAGTCGACGGTGGAGATCGACGCCGACGCCTTCCGCCGCCGACCGCGCCTCAGGAAATTCGGCCAGTCCGTGGCGCAACTCCTCTCCGGCGTCCTTTAGCCCGCCGTGGGCCAGGACGCCGCAGCGGTGAGCTGGACGGGTACATCGCAGCCAGTTGAAGCTTCCCGCCGACAAGCCGACGACGGTTGTGGAGATTCTGGAGCAAACTCAGCCCAGACCTTACAGGCGCCGATGGACTCGGTTGCGTTGTAAGGTTGGAAGCGGCGAATGTTTGGGGGTCGGGCGCCTTTTTGGGAGGGGGTTGATGTGGCGGTGAGAAGCCTGTAGAATCCTCCTGTGGGCGACCGGAGAGGTGTCCGAGTGGCCGAAGGAGCACGCTTGGAAAGCGTGTGATTGGGCAACTCATCCGCGGGTTCGAATCCCGCCCTCTCCGCCATACTATTCCATATCTCCGCCAGTTTCCGCTTGATTATGCGCAGGCCGCTACGCTTGGGGGAGCGGGATTAGCCGTCTCCTGCTGCACCATCCTTGGATTCTTCGCCTACACCCTCCGCAGGCACCTCAACTTCACCATCAGGGGCGCACGATGTCGGGCAGGTCGAACGGTGCATGAACATCGGCAAGGACTGCCGCGGCTTCTTCATGGCCGTTCGCAACCACATCCCGCCGAACACCCCCGTCGAAAGCTGCCTGTATTACAACCAGGTGTATGAAGAACTCTCCAAGCGCTAGCGGCACCCGGAGCAATATCATGCAGGGTCCGCGTTGGCACCTGCGGATATGGGGCCAATGGGTGTCTGCAAGGCACCGGACAAAACGAAACCGAAGTAGTTTTGAGAGCCTTGACAGCCGACCGTTCACTCGCACCACTCTGGGTGTCCCCAGATTTCCTGCGCGAGAGCCAGGCCTGGCAGCGAGAACGTCCCGATCCATGTGATGACGCTTTCTTTCTCGCATTTCCGCGGCCGGATGGTACAATATGCTTTGCGCGAAAGAATGAACGTGGGCGGCGTCAGCCGAAGCTCACATAAGGAGGACCCTGCTAATGTACCGTACATTTAGCGTCAAGAACTTCCGTTGCTTCAAGCGCCTTTCGATGGAATCGCTCGCACAGGTTAATCTCATCGCGGGCAAAAATAATGTTGGCAAGACCGCTCTACTGGAAGCAATGTTCCTCCATCTCGGCCCCAACAATCCGGAGCTGCCCGTTAGAATTAGCGCCTTCAGGGGCATAGAGCAGTTCGTTGTGGATCCAGCCGACCTTTGGGGGTGGTTATTCTTTCGCAGGGAGACTGGCGATCTGATCGAGATTTCGAGCGTTGATGGAGACGGCGCGACCGCTTCGCTGTCCATACGCTTAGAAGTGCGAAAAGCACCCACAACAGTAGCTTCAGCCGCAGGAGAGCTGACAGAGCCACCAACGACAGCCGCGCCTGGTGCCCCAAGTTCTTCAGAGAGGCTCCCGTCGGTCACAACAGGGGAAAGCTCCCCTGATCTGATGCTGGAGTATCGCACCCCGGCTGGCCAAGTCTGCCGTTCTAGAGGCTTCATTGCCAAGGAGCAAGGGACCCTCGTTATCAAGGTCGAAAGAGGGCAACTTTTTGGCCTCAGCAGGGGCGTCTATCTATCTACGCATTCGCGCGCTCCTGCGGAAGATGCTGATCGTTTCAGCCAAATCCGTCGCAGTGGGCGCCAAGGCACGCTAATTCACGCGCTGAAGTGCTTGGAACCGAGCCTTACTGACTTGGCATTGCTGACAACGGGTCGGCATGGGGTGATTCATGGTGACGTCGGCATTGGTGAATTAATGCCCATGCCATACATGGGTGAAGGAATGGTCCGATTGCTGTCGATACTTTTGGCCATCGCTCATGCCGAAGGAGGCACCGTCTTGATTGACGAAATCGAGAACGGATTTCACCACTCGGCCATGGTGGATCTCTGGAGGGCAATAAGGATGGCAGCGAATGAGTACCGTACGCAGGTATTCGCCACGACGCACAGTCTGGAATGCATACGGGCAGCTCATGAGGCGTTTTCTGCGAGCGCAAAGTATGACTTTCGTTTGCACCGCTTGGAGCGGAAGGATGAGGAGACAAGGTCAGTGCTGTACACCAAAGAAACCCTCGCGACTGCTATCGAAAGGAATATGGAGACTCGGTGATGGGAGACGCCGCGCGGATCTGGCAGATATCTAAGCCGAAACTCATCCTCGGGGAGGGAAAAGAAGAGGTCGGGTTCTTTAAGGCGCTAATGTGTCACCTAGGGATTGGTGATGTGGATGTGCGTGACTACGGGGGCAAGACGAAGCTTGGGGCGTTCCTGGGCGCTTTGTTGCGGCAGCCGGAGTTCGAGATGATAGCCTCTCTGGCAATCACAATTGACGCCGATCATGACGCGGTGGCATCTTTTGATGCTGTTGATCGCGCGTTGAGAGCATGCAGCCTACCAATACCCAGTGGACACGGAAAGGCTACCAAATGCGCAGGCGGGCGCCCCCAAATCAGCGCTTTCGTTCTTCCGGATGGGAAGAACCCGGGAAAGCTTGAGGACCTGTGTCTTGCTTCAGTTGCGGACTATCCTGAGATGGAGTGCCTCGACGAGTACTTCAGTTGCGTCAGCGATAAGGCCACGCGGGAGCCGGAAGACGTGGCAAAAGCTCGAGTGCACGCTTGGCTGGCAACTCAGATCAACCCGGAGCTGCGCCTGGGCGAAGCAGCACAGAAGGGATACTGGCCCTGGAACGCTCGGACCTTTGAGGAGCTCAGGGGATTCATGAGGTCGCTGTAAACGAGAAAACAAGGAGCCACCCGGGGGAAATCGCCAGAGAGGAAAATCGGGGGGCACGCATAACCGCACCAGTCAATCCGCCGTACGGCGGATGCCACCGTCTTGAAAAGCATTGTCGTCTTCGTTTCTTTCTTTTCGCGTGTCGTTCGACCTAGAGGCTCCCCTCGGGTCTGAGCCTCGCTGTCGAAGACTCGACAAGCTTGGCAGACGGCCATTCAGACGAAGAACACCCCTTAGGTTATTGCTCTCTCCTCTCCGGTGAACAGAACAGCGGGGCGGGTTCTCTTAGCGATATGGTTCCACCTGTTTCATCAATTTCTCGGCAGCGCCCGGTTCGGGAACGGACGAAGTGATGTACATTCCCTTGCCACCAACGGCGTCGAGCAGAGGGAGTATTTCATCGTTGGCGACACCCGGGGCCTGGACCGACTTGCCAGCGTCGAGGATGTGGCGGTAGAGCTCGTACCACCTGGGGCTGCCGCAGCCGGGCACCTTGGGGTCGGGGGTCCACTCGATAGCGTCGAGCGACTCGATTTCGAGCAGTGTATCGAGCTGACACAAGCACTGCGATCCGTCAAGGTGGAACATGGAATAATCGAGCCAGTCGCACTGTCGGGTGAGTGCGGGCACGACGAACCGGCGAAACATCCTGGGCGAGAACATTCCGCAGGCATCGCACTGGACCTTGGCCACCTTGCCCGGCGCCCACAAGCCGAAGGCGCCGAACGCGGAACTGCCGTCGGGAAGGCTGATGATGTCGTAGACCCGCTGGTAGGCTTCGAAGAATGCCTGATTAATCTCTTCGACTTTCTCGACGACCCATTCCGGGCGGACGGCCATGTCCATCAGCATGTTCCCCGTGCCGCGCAGCGACGCCAGGATGTCGATGTTCTCGATGAGGTCAGGACAACCGAGGATATATTTGTCTTGGGCACATTCCTTCAGCCGGATGAGTGTTTCTTCCGTGATTTTCCACCATCGGCTTTGTGGGTTGAATCGGATGGGCGGGCGTCGTTCGGGCTTCGCGTCGTCCTCCATGCACGGCATGAACCAGACGGTCCCGGAGGTGAAGTCCGCTTCGGAGCCGAGGAACAACGCCAGGGACCCAGGGCCGATGTCGCTGCTGGCGATGGGCGGGCCGTCACCCTTCAAGGGCTCGCACGCCATTGTATAGTGGATGCGTCGCACGCGCTGCTCGACATCGGTGAAAAATTCCTCGATCGAGCTGGCGGGGCCGGGGTCTTCGACGCCCTCACGGGGCATGCTACCACCTGACGGACCCCATCCCCAGAACGCCAGCACCAGACCTTCATGATTCCACCAGTCAATATGATGTTGTTTTACCTGCTCCCAGTCCGGCTTCCAAGCGCAGTCCACGTATATTTCCTCCGATGAGTTTCGGGTGTTTGCTCTGGCGTCACAACATAAGTTCGGGCCGACTCAACGTCAAGGATGGTGTAGTGGCTTTTTTAATCGTAGGCGCATCGGGATTTCCGGCCGCGTCGGCTAGTTCGAGTGAGTTCCCTGCGGCATTAACGGCGCACTGGTGGTCGTGCAAGTGGCTGATTTCTGGCCGGGCGAGTTTTCACCGGCCCGCCATTCGAACCGATGACCGGGGACTATCTGTCACGGGCTCGTCGGCCGGGGGGTTTACGGCTGTTTGACATGTTGCGCAAACGCAACATTGGGCTTCGGCGTTGCTTTTCGGCAACATGTCCCAAGCGACAGTAATACGGGCAGTTAGGAGGTCTTTGGGCTGTTTTCGGGCATTTGGATGTTTCTTTTTTGCAACATGGGCTTTTTCGAGCGCTACAATATGCTACTGTAAGTTTTTATAGAGTCAGCGGTTAAAAATTTCCGGCATTTTCTGCTCGGTTGGCACGGTATTTGCTGCTCAACCAGTTACCTTGTGGTGTGGTCGGCAGTAATTAGGGGTTTCCGATGGGAGTTCTCAGGAGCAGAGAGAGGCGAAAGGAGGACAAACAGTCAGCCGTAGTTATGCTGGGCTGCTAGATGGGCGCAGCCCTTTCATTTCGCAGGGAGCCGAGTCAATAGTGAGGGGAAGCGTTATGAACCTGGTGGTGTTCCCGGCCACGCTAAGGTGGTGTAATCGGTTATTCGTGGCTGATTGTTTGTATTTCTGGGAGCCACAGAATATCTGTGTATCCCGACTTCTAGCACGCTAAAGAGGGACTCGTACTTCTGTATTGAATAATCTTGAGAAGGGCAGAAGGGAGAGAACAATGAGAAAGTTATTGTTGGGTTGGCTTGTAGCGATGGTGGTTATGAGCATGCTCATTGGGTCTTCGCAACAGGCATACGCCGATACTTATCGTGAGTGGAAGAAGTGCGTACGCGACAACATCAATAACACCCCGCGTTGTAGCTGGGCGAGGTTTGTTTGTTCAGCTGACTGCATGGCCGCGTATCTCGATCAGAAGATATCGATTAACATCAGCATCGCTTCCTCAAGCACTGGTTATGACACCGGGTACGCCTATGCCGACTATCTCATGGTAGAAGGCGTCGCATCGGTCACCGTTGATTTCGATATCGCTACGCCTGATCCGCTTGATCGAATTGATTTGTATGCTATCAACGATAGCTACAATCCAGAGGCTCCGGATTTCGGGCTGCTTCTGGGCAGTGACAACGACCCAGCTGACGGTTGGTCTGTTACGTTTGATCCTGACGTTGCAGGCACGGACCCATGGGTGGGTTTTCTGGCAGCTGAAGCGCACTTCCTTGGCCATCCTATTGATCCGGATGAGCCTGGCGGGCATGGGGATATAACAGCCATTTATATCACGAGGGATGGAGATTGTCCCGTCCCCGAGCCCGGAACGCTTTGCTTGCTGGGTTTGGGAGTCCTGGCATTTGTGCCGCAGCGTCGGAGGCACTGAGGCTCGCGCACATGACCTACAATCCCGGTCCCGCCGAAGGCGGCTCGCCTTCGGCGGCCCGACCGGGTCAGCCGTCTCGTCTCCCGGCGCAGTAAGTGAATGAAAGGAGGAGTATATGCCAAGATTACCGCCTTAAGAAATGAGTCAGGTTTGAGATGGGGTATTTGTCTCGAGGTCTTTTGGATTGTTGATTTTATAACCATTTCCCAGATGTGACCATCTGGGACGAATGAAAGGAGAAAAGCCGTGAAAACTGCAAGCAAGGTGCTGGCAGTAGTTGCAGTAATCTGTCTAGGTATGGCATCAGCTGAGGCTGGCTATATCAATGTCACAGCTGAGGAAACAAACCAGATGATGCAGGAGGATTCAAGCATCGCTTTGTTAGATGTTAGGCCCTTCGCTGAATACGAACTGGGGCACGTACCGGGAGCCATGTCGATGCCTCTTGCGGAGCTTGAGGCAAGGATGGACGAATTAGATAGGACTGCAGATACCATTGTTTACTGTCAGACTGGTGTTCGCAGTGAGCAAGCTAGCAATATCTTCCAGGGACCCGAGAGCGTTTACAATATGCTAGGCGGGATAAACGCCTGGGTAGACGCTGGATTTCCTGTTCTATCCTTCGGAATGACTGACGATGGGTATTTGCATCCGTGGGGTTCTCCTGATCGCTGGTGCACCGAAAAGTATGATCCATTGCATCCGGGCAGTGTGCGATGTGAGGACAACGGATGCGCCGCCAGGTGCGCTGGATGTCACTGCGTAGCTTATGACTCGGATGGAGATGGGTTTCTGGATATATGCAAGTGCGAGTGCCCCCCCGAGTGCGTCCCTGAACCCGCCACGCTCCCGTTATTGACCCTGGGCGGGGCCGTGCTCATCAGTCGCCGCCGCAGGAGCTGACGTTATAAAGGGTTCTCGGTTTTGAAGGGAGCGTCGTCGCTGTTAGAGATAGCTCCTCAGCTCTGACTGCCTGTAATTCGAGCCCGAGCCCGGAACGCTTTGCTTGCTGGGTTTGGGAGTGCTGGGCTTTGAGTTGCGAGCCCGGAGCCACCATCGTTGCGCTCATGCCACCCCACGAACTTCTGTTGCACACTCACGCAGTATGACCTCCTTTCTGTGCTTCTTCCTCGAAGCACGGTTGTTACAGAAGGAAAGGCTGCTCTGTCCGCGGCTTTTTGCAATCTCATAGGTTGAGGCCACTTCCCGGCTGCTGGCAGGAACGAATTATTACAATGGCAAGCGGCCGCGCCACCTGATATAGTGAAGCCCCGAAGGGTCGGCACTTTCACGGGGCAGAGAGGTCTTGCCGCCGGAAAAACCGCTGCGGAGGAAAAACGTGTCCTACGAAGACGGCTGGGCGGCGATGAATCTGGAAATGCCGGCGCGTGTTCCTCACTACGAGCCAAGCGTCGCAGATTATCATTGGGACCTTGTCAGAATTGTAACGGGCATGGACGTCAATGTGGACAGCCCGTCCGAGCTACGGCTCAAAGCCAGCCAAGCATTTGTTCGCGCCTGGAACTTTGACCTGAACTTCGGTTGTTCGGTCGGCGCTGACGTCCTGATGAAGAAAATAACCAACATGGGCCACGCCGAATACGCACAGGACGGGCGCGATTTCGACAATGACCTTTATTCTGCATTCGACAACCCCGAAGAGGCACTGGCATTCGACCCGTGGGAAACCTACGGCGAAGCGGACCACGCCGAACTTGTGCAGCGCTTCAACCGGCACTACCGCGAGCAGTGCCAACTCTTTCCCACCGCCGTCAACACTACGGGTATCTACACCACGCTGATGTCGGGGATGATCTTCATCTTCGGCTGGGACATGCTGCTTACGATGGCGGGACTGGCCCCGGACCGCCTGGGCGAACTGTTCAATCGCTACGCCTCGTGGATTGCACAGTATTACAACGCGATCGCCGAGTCGGACGCTCCCATTCTCTACTGCCACGACGATATCGTGTGGACCGAGGGGGCGTTCATGCGTCCCGACTGGTACCGCAAGTACGTCTTCCCCAACATCAAGAAGCTCTGGGCTCCGGCGGGCGGGGCGGGGAAGAAAATTATCTTCATCTGCGACGGCGACTACACTCAGTTCGCCGACGACATCGCCGCCTGCGGCAACCACGGCTTCTGGTTCGAGATATTCACCGACCTCGAATACATGACTCAGAGGTTCGGCAACACCCACGTCCTTGTCGGCAACGGCGACTGCCGCCCGCTGACGTTCGGGACAAAGGCCGACGTCCGCGCAGAGGTCGAGCGCTGCATGGCCGCCGGTAAAGACTGCCCCGGATTTTTCATGTGCATCAGCGGCCACATCCCGCCCAACGTGCCCGTAGAAAACGCCCTGTATTACTACGATGTTTACAATGAATTAGGCCGGCGCTGAACACTTAGCCGCTGCGTGGCGATGTTGAAAAGATTTTTCGTCACTCAGACGCGCTGACCTGCCAGTCCCGACAGCCAGCGTTTGAGTGTCGCCGCATCCTCCCTGAACGCCTCCGGCGCATCATCGCGGACGAATTCGAGCAGGGCGTAGCGGTCTCCCGGGGTCTCGGCGATTTTCCGCAGGTATTGCGTCCACACATCCTCGCCTTCCTTCAGGGCGAATCGCCCATCAGTGCCCCAGTGAAACACGTGTACGTGGGCCAGCCTCTGCCGAATCGCTTCGATGGCCTCGAGATCCTGCTCGACCGGACGCCCCAGAGGCTGCCAGTAAGAGCCGAAGTTCT
>JAUWIN010000066.1 GCA_030605345.1 Candidatus Brocadiia bacterium | reverse complement strand
GGTCCGGGCCGCCAATTCTCTCAATTGTCATTGGCAGGCCGATTATGTTCGTGGTCAACCTTGCCTTTACCGGCCCGGAGACGGTGAAGCTGTGGCGTATTGTGATGCAGCATATCCCGGCATTTTAGGGGACGGTCAGTTGGAAGAAGCCGCCCACACCCCGGAAAAGCACCACGCTGAGGCAGCCCACCAGGACCAACCAGCGGCTGCCGGCGCCGGGTACCGCGTGGCGCTGGATACCTACAATGGTCCGCTCGACCTCCTGTTATATCTGATTCGCAAGGAAGAGGTTGACATCAACGACATCCCCATCGCTCACATCGCCGAGCAATATCTGCAACACATTCAAGTGTTGGCCGAGATCAATGTGAACCTGGCCGGCGAGTTCCTGGTGTTGGCCTCGACCCTTATGGAAATCAAGTCCAGAATGCTCCTGCCCCGCGAGGAGGGCCTTGAGGAAGAAGAGGAAGACCCGCGCGCCGAACTGGTCCGCCAACTGCTTGAATACAAGCGGTACAAGGATATCGCCCGCGACCTTGGGAGCCGCGCCGCGCAGCAGTCGCTGAAGTTTCCGCGTTCCGCACTCGACTCACAGCCCGGCGGCCCGCCCACGCCCGGCGAGGGAGAGCTCGAAGGCGTTGCCGGGCTCGAGGGGATTGGGCTGTGGGAGTTGATCGACGCTTTTGCGAAAGTGCTAAGCGAGACGACGTTAGGGCCGGCCCAGCCCCAGGTGGTTCAGCGGCAACGCTCGCTCCACGAGTTCCGCAGGCAATTGCTCCGCATGGTCGCCAAGCAGGGCGAAGTCGCGTTTTCGCGCATATTTGCCGAGTGCAACAACAGGGACGAGATGATTGCAATGTTTGTCGCCCTGCTGGAGTTGGTGCGGTTGCGCCGCGTCCACCTGCACCAGCCGGCCGAGTTCGGCGAGTTGTACCTCAGGCTGGTCGAAGGCGGCGAGCAGCCCCAGCCGCCGAAAGCCCAACCAAGCGAACACACCACGGAGGCCGGGCCGGCTCGGCCTGTCCCACAGCTGAAGTCGGTGGATGTTCTAAGTGGGCTCGAGGAGGAACAGGAGGCACTCGGCGGGGCACGGAAGAAGATAGATGCTGCGATTGAGAGCACCGAGTCCTTCTTGAGCAAGCATCATCAGCAGGCGCGGCGTGAGCAGGCGGCACCGCCCTCGGAGGGCCACGCCGCAGGCTCGCAAAACCAGGGCAAAGAATCGGAGGAACTGGGAAGAGGGCCTGAGGATGCGTGAGCGAGCTCAACTGTGGATCAGCGCCAGCAACCGCGAGGAAACCATGGCTCGCGTCCTGTCGCGAGCAGAGTTGAACGAGGGCACGGTGCTTCACGCGCACCGTTCGGCATCCAGTGCGCTGATTGCGGTTTTCGAAAACAGGGGGCTGGTTCATACGTCTGACCAGTGCGCCGACCTGTGCGGAATGCTCCACGCACACGACGTCACCCCGCCGGCCGATGTGACAAAGGCGGCCGACACGCTGGACCGCCAGGCGCAAAAAGTAAATCCGGAAACCACGACTGAGCCGCCGTGGCGCAGCTGCGACGCAGCCGTCGCGGCTGCGTCTCTCGACTGCGTCAAGCGCATCAGAGCCTTCGTTAACACCGCCCTCACCTAGTAGGCCGGGCATTTTCTCCACATTATCACTCATCTCGGAGCCGCTATATTTTAACTGTTGCGGAATTTTTCTCTAAAGTTTCATATCTTTGGCTCCGATATTTAGTTGTAGGAATTGTGTAGCTCGTTCCGGCCCGTTTTTGGCGAAAGGAGGTGATGGTTCATGGCCAAGAAGAAAGCCGCAAAGAAAAAGACGCCAAAGACGAAAGTAGCAAAGAAGAAAGGGGCAAAAAGGAAAAAGACAGCTAAGAAAAAATAGCGCCCCCGAACAGCAACCAGCGCAGTCGCCCGGCCCGTCATAAGGTCGGGCGGCTTTTTTTTGCGCGAGCGGGCGTGGTCCCGCTCAAAGTTTGATCAGCTTTGCGTCGAAGATAATCGGCGATGTCTTGATCGCCGCGACCACCTCTGGCGAGACCGCCCCGTCGATGTTGATGACAGTCGCCGCCGTCCCCCCGGGTACATCGCGCCCAACGGTCATGTTAGCGATATTCGTGTTGTGCTCGGCAAGTATGGTGCTGACATAACTGATAACCCCCGGCTCGTCTTTGTTCGTGCAAACGATGACATCACCTTCGGGCACAACATCAACGCGGTAATTGTTGATTCGGACGATACGAGGGCTTGCGATTCCGAAGAACGCGCCGGAAATGGAGAAGGACTCGGCCCCGTCGGCCACCTCCGCAGTGATGAGATTCGCGAAGTCCTTCGCCTGCGCGCTGGTCACCTCGGACACGCGCACGCCGCGTTCCCGCGCGATGACGAGGGCGTTCACCTGGTTAACCGGGCCTTCCATCAGCATCGAGAGCATGCCCTTGAGCAGCCCGGCGGTGATGAGCTGTAACGGGTTCTCGGCAAACTCGCCCCGGTAGGTGATACGTATCTCCCTTATCGGCTTGTCCCACAGCTGGGCGAGGGCACTTCCGAGTTTTTCGGCAAGCTCGACATAGGGCTGTACCCTGGCAAGGGCGTCCGGCTCGACCATAGGCGCATTGACCGCGTTTCTCGCCGGCTTGTCGTCCAGCACCTCACACACCTGCCGAGCGACCTGCTCGGCCACGTTCTGCTGCGCCTCATCCGTCAGAGCACCCAGATGCGGCGTGCAGATGACGTTCTCCATCCCTACAAGGGGACAGCCCTTCGGCGGCTCAGACGAGTAGACGTCCAGGGCACAGCCGGCAACCTTGCCTGACCGCAGCCCTTCGAGCAGCGCAGCCTCGTCGATGATCCCGCCGCGGGCGCAGTTGATCAGCCGAACGCCGTGTTTCATCCTCGCTATCTCCGCCGCACTGATCATGCCTCGGGTCTCCGGGTTGAGCGGGGTATGGACGGTGATGTAGTCTGCGGTGCGGATAACCTCATCCAGCTCCGCCATTTCGATTTCGGGCCCGCCGCCGGCGTCACCCGCAATGAAAGGGTCGTAGCCGATAACACTCATCCCGAAGGCAGAAGCCCGGCGCGCGACGGCCCGCCCGATCCGGCCAACGCCAATGACACCGAGTACCTTCTCGTTCAGTTCGGTGCCTTTGAACAGTTTCCTCTCCCATTTTCCGTCCACCAAGCTCACCTGGGCGGCGGGGATGTTCCGCGAAAGAGCCAGCATCATCGCCATGGTTAACTCGGCGGTTGAAACGGTGTTGCCCTGCGGGGTGTTCATCACTATTACGCCCTGGCGGGTCGCAGCCTCGATATCGATGTTGTCCACGCCGACCCCGGCGCGGCCTACTGCGACTAATTTCTTGCCCGCCTGGAGCACCTCCCTCGAGACCTTTGTTCCGCTGCGAACAATCAGCGCCTCGCAATCGGCGATGGTATCGACCAGTTCGCGCCCCTTGAGGCCCTTGCGGTCGAGGACCTCGTGCCCCGCAGCCCTCAGAATTTCCTTGCCTTCGTCTGACAGCGCATCGGTTATGAGCACCTTCATGGTTCTTCCCCGGCTCCTTTCATCTGGCCCGTATAGAGCTCAGAGGCCTTGTATCTTGAGAACAGTTCCCCACCCATCACCTTCGCAACCGCAGCGATGGGCACAGCGAAAATCACGCCCAGAAAACCAAACAGCGTCCCGAACACCAGTATTGAAAGTATTATGGTCACCGGGCTCATCCCGACGCTTTTGCCGATGACTTTCGGCGTGACCAGGACGTTATCTACGGCGAGACCAAACGCGAACACCCCAGCCGCAGCCAGCGGATGCAACAAATCCTGGTATTCGGCCACCGAAAGTATGACAGCCGGAACCATGCCGGACGCCAGTGCAAAATACGGCACAAACGCACCCAGCCCGCCCGCAATCCCGACAATATACCAGAAGGGGCACCCGACCAGCCACAGCCCGGTCGTGAAAATGCACGCAAGCACCGCCGCCACCACCAGCTGCCCGCGAAAAAACGCCTTCAGGTTGACGTCCAGCCGTTTCGAAATACGAATAATCTCGTCCTTATACCCCAGCGGCAGCCCATCGCCGACGCGGTCACGGATGCGATCGATGTCAAGCAGAAGATAAATAGTAACGACAAAAAACAGGAAGAACTGAAACACCCACATCATGGCGGAAAAACCACTGAACAGAATCACGCGGAGCGACTTGCCCACCGCGCGCGCCGCACCCTCACGGGCGAACAAGTCCGTCAGCAGGCGCCAGACGATAAGCCGGCGTTCTGCCGGCGCACCCTTCAGCCACTTCTCCAGCCCCCCCTCCCACTCGTCTGGAAGGAACTGCGCTATGTCCTCGAACTCCTGCTTCTCGATCCGCTCCTTCGCCGTCATCACGGCGTGCGGGACGCCAATGAACACGAACGCACCCAGCACCGCCGCAAACAAGCCCACCAGCAGACCGACCGAAATGGCACGGTTCAGCCTCCACTTCCCTACCCGTCTTTGCTCCAGCCAGTCCACCACCGGATCGAAAACATACGCCGCCACCAGCGCCAGTGAAAACGGAATCAAAACACCCCGAATGACATACAGTACCCGCAGCGCCACATAGATAACTACCAGCAGCCCTGCAAACCGGACCCACGGGTTCCTCAGCACTTTCCTCATTGCTCCGGTCTCCGCAAGTTGCCCTACGTCCACGCGAAATAAGCCAGGGCGCACGCCCCCACCGCAAAGCAGTAAGGTGAGAACACCCACAGGCCAGCGCGGCGGACTATCCTGATTAGCACGACCAGCGCCAGCCAGCTCGAGCCCAGCGCCGCCACAAATGCCACTACAGCGGGCAACAGGCCGAATCCGACCTCGCCGCCGGCCTGAATCATCTTCAGCAGCTCGTAGCACCCCGCCCCCGTAATGGCCGGAACCGCCAGCAGAAAAGCGAACCGGACCGACGCATCCGGGCTCAGCCCCAGCGACCTGCCAACGCTGATAGTCATCCCCGACCGCGATATGCCCGGCAGCAGTGCAAACGCCTGCGCCACCCCCACCACCACCGTCTACCCCAACGTCATTTGCTGCTCAGCCAAGCCCTGAATCTCGCGGCGGCGGGCCAGGCCTTCGCCAACTATCAGCACCAGCCCGGTCCCCATCAGAAAAACGGCCACCAGGATCGGCCGATGGGTAAGGCTTTCGACAAAGCCGTGAAACAAAAGCCCCGCAACAACCGCCGGCAGCGTGGCGATGCAGATGAATATGCCAAGCCGCCGGTCCCCGGAGAACAACCTTGCCACCTGTCGGTGGAACACTATCAGCACCGCAACAAGCGAGGCTACATGCACCAACACCGGCAGTGCCAGCGGAGCGTCGCCAACCCCGCTGTTGAATATATTGGTATAAAGCGCCAGATGGCCCGAGCTGCTCACCGGCAGAAATTCCGTCAGACCCTGCAGAAGTCCGTAGATCGCCGCTTCGAGTAGTTCAGTCACATCACCCCTTCCGACCGCGCAGAAGTCATGCCGGCACAGCGGACACTCCGCCGCGCCTTCCAATTATATACCAGCCGCCCGCTAATTCCAGAGGCTTGATGCTCCCGGCCGCCGGTGATAGATTACCGTCGGGCACAGCACCTCTCGGGCGGAGGCAACAACTTGAGCAGTGACGCCTGCGAACGCGTTCTGGGCTATTCCTTCAAAAATCTCGAGTATCTGCAAAGGGCGCTCGTCCATTCCTCCAACAGACTGGCAAAAGGAATCTGCAACGAGCGGATGGAGTTCCTGGGCGACTCAATTCTGGGCGCGGTTGTTGCTGAGTACCTGTTCAACCACTACCAGGAGTTCGAGGAGGGTCGGCTCACCAAGGTCAAGTCGGTGGTAGTCTCCCGGCCTGTTCTCGCCAAACGTGCTTCCGCGCTCGGGCTCGAACAGTTCATCATGGTCGGCCCGGGTCTGGCGTCCGAACCGCTGCCGGAGACGGTGCTGGCCAATACGTTTGAGGCCATAATCTGCGCCATCTACATCGACGGCGGGCTGGAGCCGGCACGCCGGTTCGTGCTGGCGAACCTCGAACAGGACATCGATACGGTTGTCGGCGAGCGACACAAGAAAAACTACAAGTCGCTCCTCCAGCGATTGGTGCAGAGGAAGCAAGGTCTCACGCCGACCTACTGTGTGATTGAAGAGCGTGGCCCCGACCACGTCAAAGAGTTCCACGTTGCCGCCGTCATCGGCGGCGACATAGCCGCCGGCGCCTGGGGCGACAGCAAGAAAGCGGCCGAACAACTTGCTGCCGAAAAGACCTACAAACACCTCCTGGACACGTACGGCACAAAAGATGAGTAACGGCGTGAGACCGCACGGGGCTGAGATGGCAGCGAACAACACCAATCACGACCCGCAGGCCAAAGCCAAAATCGTCGCTACCCTCGGACCGGCCTCCTCTTCGCCGGAAATCATTCGAGCCTTGATCCAGGCAGGGGCCGATGCCTTCCGGCTCAACTTCTCGCACGGCGGCACCGACTGGCACCGTAACACCGCCGCAGCCATACGCGCCGCCGCCGGCAATACACCAGTCGCCGTCATCGCAGACCTCCAGGGACCGCGCATCCGCATCGGAAAACTCCCGAACCCTGTCCCCGCAGAAAAGGGCGACGAGATTCTCCTCGCGCCCGAATCAAAGCCCAGCCACCCGGACGTGATACCCGTGACCTACGAAGCGCTGGCGGAGGACGTCAAACCAGGCAACAGGATTCTGATTGACAATGGCCTCGTCGAGCTGCGGGTGCTTGATTGCAAGGACGGGCTGGTCCGCTGCCGGGTCATTACCGGCGGCGAGATCGGGGCGAACAAGGGCGTCAACCTTCCAGGCGTCAATGTCAGCGCGCCAGCCCGGACCGACAAGCACAAAAAGCACGCCGAGGCGGCAGTGGAGTTCGGCGCCGACTACCTCGCCCTTTCGTTCGTAAGAGAGGCCGAGGACGTCGTCCGGCTGCGGGAGTTTCTGAACAACCACGGCGCACGCAAGCCCATCATCGCAAAAATCGAACGCTCCGAAGCGGTCGAACACATCGAAGGCATCATCGCCGCTTCTGACGGCCCAATGGTCGCCCGCGGCGACCTCGGCGTCGAGCTGGCCGAGGAAAAGGTCCCGGGCATCCAGAAGCGCATCATCGCGCTGGCGAACGCCGCCGGTAAACCGGTTATAACGGCAACCGAAATGCTCCAGAGCATGGTCAATAGCCCTCGCCCTACCCGCGCCGAGGCGTCCGACGTCGCCAACGCAATCCTCGACGGCACCGACGCAGTGATGCTCTCCGGCGAAACCGCCGTCGGTGCGTACCCGTCCGAGGCGGTCGAAACAATGGAGCGGATCACCCGCGAGGCCGAGAAAATCCGCCAGGAGTGGCCGCCGGCCAAGAGGCAGCCGAACCGTCCGTCGGCGCCCCAGGATTTCGCCTCCGCCGCCGCGGACGCCGCCTGCGCCGCTGCGGCAAAGATCCACGCCGCCGCCATAGCCGTGTTCACCATGTCCGGCAGGACCGCTGGATTGGTCGCGCAACTCCGCCCAGCTACCACCATCATCGCTCTAACGCCCAACCAGTCCACGCGGCGGGCGCTCGCCCTGGTGTGGGGCGTTACGTCCCTCCTGCTCCCGCAGGACGAAGGGGCCGACGAGATGGTCGCCGCCGCTGACTGGCTGCTGAAACAACAGGGTATCCTTCGCGCCGGCGACGTCGCGGTGATTGTCGGCGGCTCAGGCCCCTTGACCGGGGCGACTAATTTCGCCAAAATGCACACAATCAGATAGGCCATCGTCGCGTTCAGCAGAAATCGCACCGGAGGGCGAAATGCAATTTACGGGAATTGCGGACGAGGCGGGGAAGCCAGTCGAAACACAGATAAGAGCCCACAAAGAACTGGGCTGGAAATACATCGAACTTCGCGACACCGGCGAAAAGTGCGTGACGGACATCCCTGAGGAAGAGTTCGACAGGATTCTCGGTCTGCTCGGCGACGCGGGATTGCAGGTCTCGTGCTTCGCCTCACAGATTGGAAACTGGTCGAGAAAAATTACCGGAAACTTCGAAATCGACAAGACCGAACTGGCCCGCGCTATTCCACGAATGCAGAAGGCAGGCACAAGGTTTATCCGCATCATGAGTTGGACGCAGGGCGACGCGTCGATGAAAGAATGGAAATCCGAAGCTCTCCGTCGCCTCAGGGAACTGGCGAAAATGGCGGAGGGCAGCGGCGTGATGCTTGCCCACGAAAACTGCTCCGGATGGGCGTCTGAAGGCCCGGCTGAAACCATCGAAATGCTCGACACCATTGACTCACCCGCGCTCACCGCGCTCTACGATACCGCCAATCCGCTCTCGCGGGGCCAGGACAGCATGGCATACGTCCGCGGAGTAAAAGACCGCGCCGCATACGTCCACGTCAAAGACTGGAAAATCGAGCCTGACGGCAGCGGCCACGGTGTCTATCCCGGCGAAGGTGACAGTGTGCTCCGCCAGCAGTTGGCTGAGCTCTTCAACGCTGGCTACGACGGCTTCATTTCCATCGAGCCGCACATCACTGCTATCATCCACCAGGGAAAAGAGGCCGACGATGCGGAAGCGGCTTACAGTTGTTACGTGGAATACGGCCGGAGGATGATGAGGCTCGTCAAAGAGGTGAAGAAAAACCTGTAAAAGATTTCATAGGAGAGCAGCGCAATGACCGTCACACCCTGTCGCAAAAAATGGAAGGGCACCATGACAGACCGGGAACGGTTCAACAACCAGATGCACTACAAGCCCATCGACCGATGCTTCAACATGGAGTTTGGCTACTGGAACGAAAACTTCCAGGAATGGGATATTTTCCTCGAAAACGGCATCACCAATAACGTAGAGGCCGACCTGTTCTTCAACTTCGACATAAGCTCCGGCGTCGGTGGCTGCGTCGGAATGTATCCCCCTTTCCCAGAGAAGCTCATCGACGAAACAGAGACCACCCGTATCCTCCGCGACGGCGACGGCCGGCTTATTGAAGTCCCCAAGGACGGGCACGACACCATTCCACGCTACATCAAGTCATTCATCACCACACCGGACGACTGGCAGAAGGTCAAGGAAGAACGGTTCGACCCGGATAACCCGGCGAGAAAGGTGGACGTGGAGGCCATCAAGAAGGCCCATCCGCCCGACCGCGATTATGCGCTCGCCGTTGACTGCGGCTCGATGATTGGCAGGGTCCGCGACATGCTGACCGTCGAGGGCCTGGCCTATGCGTGCGCCGACTATCCTGAAATGATCGAAGACATGATAGAGACCAGATGCCAACTGGTGGAACATTTCCTCGATCAGGTCCTCGGCGAGATCGACTTCGACCTTGGCGTCGGCTGGGAGGATATTGCCTGCAAGAACGGACCACTGGCGCCCGACTGGCTCTTTCGCGACGTCATCACGTCCCGATACAAACGCATCGGCGACAAGATCCACGCACACGGCATCGACCTGTGGTACACCGACTGTGACGGCGACGTGCGCCCGCTGCTCCCGTACTTTCTCGAAGGCGGAATCAACTGCCTCTTCCCCTACGAGGTCAACAGCTGCTGCCACCCGGGCGAGCTGCTCGACGAATACGGCAAGGACCTCCGCATCATGGGCGGGGTTGACAAAATCGAGTTGGCAAAGGGCCCCGACGCAATCAAGGCATATCTTGAATCACTCGCCCCGTACGTCGAACGCGGCGGATATATCCCCTTCTGCGACCACCGCTGTCCGCCGAACGTCAATCCCCACGACTACCTCTACTATCTCGACCTCAAGGAAGAGATGTTCGGGATGAAGGAATAACCCGCAATGCGCGCCGTCCGTAACGTTCAAGATAAGGTGTGTGAAGTTTCTGCGGGGCTGAGCATCTCGCCCAGCACCGCACACTCCAGCCCGAACGGCAGGTACCCGGCGTAGCCAATCAAGGGCATCTCGAAAAGTAAAAAACGCTGGACGAACGGCACGTCATACAGCCACTTCGGCGAACTGTAGTAGTTCCACATCTCCCAGCACACCCCACACACCAGCGCCGCCAGGGCGGCGGAAACGACCGGGCGCCAGTCACCCCGCGGCACCTCCGAAAACACGTGCCGACCGCCGAAAAGCGTCTGAACCGACACCACAATCAGCAGCGGCGACACCCAAAGCAGCGGGAACAGGTAATTCGGCAACACCCCGACGTTCGCCAGCCCGAGCCCAGTCACGAGCAGTACCATCCACGCGGTTCCCCTCGGACGCGAGAGGCGGACCAGCCGGAAGGCGCGAAACTTCTCGAACACCCCGAAGCTCAGCAGCAACTGGCGCGTGGACAGCACCGCCGCAAGCACCGTCGAAAACGCCACCGTCGCGTGAATCACATATCCCACCGGACCGAAACCTACATCCACAATCTCCCCTCTCGCCGTTACCTCCACGTAGCGCCAGTTCTGCACGAACCGGTTGAGATACTCGAAAAACCACCAGAACAACGCGCTCATCGGAAATAACGCCAAGAAGAACCGCGTGCGGGAGAACATCAGACAGCGCCCGGTACGGCGCCACGTCAGCGCGTTCACCACAACGATGTAGGCCAGCCACAGCGGCATGAAGGTGTACGACTGGACCGACGCGAACCACGGAAACCTGCTCCACGCAAACACCCATGCCACAACCCCCACCGCCAGCGCAGCCCATCCCCACCACGGGAACCGACGGCGTGCGCGCTGCGCTCTCTTATCCGCCCCAGGCCGAAACGCGTGAATCAGAAACGGAACGAGCCATCCCAGTGTGAACAGGCTGAACCCGCCGAAGGCGATCCAGGAGAACGGCGCCTGCTCGACGTAATCCGCGCTGGGCGGCAGCTCGAACATCTGCCCCCACGTCGCCGGCACCGCCCATCCTCCAAGCAGCGGCAGGCCGACGAGCAGAACGCCAACCACGGCAAACTTCACAAAAGTCCTCACGGTCAAGCACCCGCCCATCTCGCCCATCGGAGGGCGACAGTTACATCATACCGCCCTTGAAGTTCGAGGAGTCTATCAGCCTGAAGAGGCGGAAGCAACAAACTGGCAGGGCTACGCCGCAAGTCAGGATCACGCATTGCCGAGCTCAGCATCGCAAGGACTTGACAGTCCGGCGGAAGTGAGACTAAACTTTGCTTCGTAACAACGTATTATCCTATAAGTCGCCATATAGATGGTGGACAATCCAGAGAGGAGATTCGTATGACATCGTCCGGCAGGCCCTTAGTCATCGAGAACGACTCGCTTCGCGTCCTTGCGGATGAGTGCGGCGGGACGTGGTACCTGACGTTCCAGCATCGCGCCGCCGGCGGCGAGTGGCGGACGGTTCTGTCAACAGGAATACATGACTCAGGGGCCAAAGAGCCCGAGAAGGACGAAGGCATCGTCCTGGACCCGTTGCTCGAGTGGTTCCCACACGAACACGTTCGCTCCGAAACAGGCATCTACAACTCAGCCGAGCTTTCGGCCGACGGCAAGGAGATTGCTCTGCGGGGCTCCGCAGGATTCTGGGGCACGGACAGGCCAATATTCGAAGTCACCCAACGGGTGTCCCTCACGGACCAGACCGTCCGGGTCACGGTCACGCACCGGACCCTGACGAGTTGCGGCGAGCAGGGCTTGGCCAAACTGATGTCGTGCCTGTTCTTCCTCCCAGACGGTATCGGCCGGGACGTGGCGGAGCCGCTGGACTTCGCATGGGTCCCCGCGCTGCATCGGGAGACGAACGACGTGGTGGGCGATCACGTCTTTCGCTCACCAGCTGCGATTGTGCAGGCCAACGGACTGTATGCCGCACTTGTGCCGGACCTGGACCTGCTTGGCGAAGCCCGCAAAACTATCCGCCACGCGATAGACCTCCACAGGGCCGGCTGGCACAACGCCGACGAGCCGCACCCGGCCGGAAAGGCCCCGCGGTTGTATTACGGGTTTTGCACCTGGCAGCCCTACTGGCACGTCTATTACAAGCACAAACCCGACGACCTGGTGACTCTCAGACCTGGCGAATTGTCGTATGGGTTCGACCTGTTTCTGGGGCAATCCGACGGCCCGGAGGAGGTCTGCCG
>JAUWIN010000115.1 GCA_030605345.1 Candidatus Brocadiia bacterium | reverse complement strand
GTGCTTCGGACAACCCCAAATGACCGAGCAGGAAATTCGGGCGAAGCTCGACCGACCGGCTGTACGCCGCAACTGCCCGCGGCAGGTCGTTCATCAACACACAAGCCAGGCCAAGGTAGTAGAACAACTGGGGCAACAGCGGATGCTGCCGGCTGGCCTGTATGAACAGTTTGAGCGCCCGCCGCTTGTTACCTTGATGAAAGGCGAGCATCCCCGCCATGAATTGACCGGTTGAAGAGTTCGGGGAGGACTGCGCAATCGGTTTCATCACCGCCAGGGCTTCAGACACCTGCCCGGCAAGATACAATGCCTCGGCCACCATCGGCGCCTTGTCCACATCCAGCGGATTAGCGTAATACAGGCGTACCAGCAGTGGCAGGGCGAGTTCCGGACGAGAGGAATTGAGATATGTCTGGGCTAGGTTCCAGTCGTTCTCCGATTTTGTTTTCCAAGCCGTTTTCCGCGCATGCGCAGAGAAAAAGCTCAACCTGCTCGTCCAGGGCAGCTGCTCCGGCGCGTGCGGCGCATCCGAAGGCCTACCGGAATCAGCTTCCCACGAGTCAACGGTCTTCCCGTGTGACAACGGACGGGCAAAAGCATCCTCCAAGGCCCGCCCGTCCATATCCCTCGCCAGCGGAATCCCACACAGCCGCAGGAGGGTTGGACAGATGTCAAAGACCTTCACGGCGTGAATGAGTTCATCCTTGCGCACACCACTTGCCCGCAAGGCGAAGATGCCCTGCCCGACGCAGAACGACTCACTTGGCCGCGATTGGTCCTCGAAAGCCTGCTTGGGGACCTGATGATGAGGAACATATCCGCGAGGCGAATACAGCACAACTGCGGCCTCCTCGCCGCCCAGCTCGAGGAGCCGGGCAAAAAGCAGGTCGCACAGCCGCACAGCACTGACGCCCACCTCGTTGAACAATTCAAATTCGTGTTCGTCCACCCACTCCAGGCGGGGACGATGATACTTCAGGAACCTCAGCCATAACAATTCAATCGCCGGATAATTGACCGAGGTCACGTCCCACTCGGTGTTCTGCATCAGCCAGGTCACGACCGCATGCACCGAGAGTGTCTGTGCGACAATACCCGCAATCAGCCGCACCCGGCTGTCGTTAGGCTCGGTCTCCTTCAACCGCGGCACAAACAGTGCGACCGTATGTGGGTCGATATCTTCCAGCGAAACAATGAGTTTCTTGAGCGAGCCAAGGCGGTCCTGCGGGATGACGCTGTCACCGGGGACGTCGAGGTTGACTCTCGGGCTTGGCGGCACGTTCAGAAAAAAGGAGGGGCTAACAAATGTCCCCTTTATCTGCTCCGCCGGCCCGGTGGTCGGGAAATTGACCACGTTGCAGCGTCGGTCGTTTTCCGACAAAATCTGCCAGAACGCCTTGGCGCGGCGGGAAAGGCTATTGACCTGACCTACCGCGCCGTCTTGGCGCACCTGGTGAGTCCCCAGGACGCCGTGCCTGTCGGCATATTTGCCGGTCGCCAAGGAGTTGTAAATTATCGGGGCGGTCAGTGGCGGCGGCGAGGACACCTCACCCATCACGCCATGCTCGACAAATTGTTTCAGATGGGGCAGCTCCCCGTTGTCGAGCAGTTGGTTGATAATGTCCCAACCCGCCCCATCCCAGCCGACAAGGACGACTCTCCTGTGCCGGGCTTCACTCATGGCAATCCTCCGCCAGTCTGCGCCAGCTCACCCCACGCAACATTTCACCCGTCAGTGAAAGTGGCGTCAAGGAAAATTCGTAAGTTTGCGAAAACCAGGACCGGACCTGAGGAATCCGAATACCTGAACGGAAACTGGATTGTGGGGGACGTTACGACAGGATACATCAGCCGTCACCACAACGCGTGGCAGGGCAACGCAGGCGACCCGCTCACCACCAGGCGCGACGAAAGGCCCAGCGGGCTGACTCGACCCGCCGGACCCTCCTCACTTGTAAAACATCTCCAGCTCCGGCTGGTTACTACGCCTGTGTTATGCGCGTCTCCTTCTGGAGGCGAGGAGGCCCGCCGCACCAAGCGCCAGGACGGACAAGGTCATCGGCTCAGGCACCGGCTCGCCGCTGCCAAGGTTTCCGATACCACTCGTGCCTGCTCCGAAGTTGGCTTCGAGCTGCTGGTAGTCGGACCAGTCAACGTCGCCGTCGCCGTCAAAGTCGCCCTGTGCCCAGGTGGTTCCGGTGCCGAAACCTGCCTCCAGCGCCTGGTAGTCCGCCCAGTCGACATCGCCGTCCTTATCGGTGTCTCCTATCAAGACCTCGCCGGCACCGGCCCAAACGGCCTGGTCCGGAGAGTCAGAGAAGGCGAACGCACCCAGTGTAAAGTGGGGCCAGGGACCCTGCCAGTCCAGGGTGACGTCGGCCCAACCATAGTGGCGCCCGTCGTCGTCATCGGCGTATAGGCCGATGTATCCGCTGTCGCCGAAGGGCCACTCGCCGTGGAAGTAGAAGTTCCAGCTGCGCAGGCCGCCAGTGTCGGTGACTGCACGATCGGACCAAACGCGGCTATCTGCCAGCGTATCGCCGCCGACGACGTAGCCCGCGCCCAACCTGCCGACGTCCCACTCAGCTCCGGCGTAGCCGGTACCGCCGACATAGCCGACGTTCTCACCGATGTTCAGGCACACAGCGTCTTTCTCGTCAGTACCGTACCACAAGAAATCGAGGCGCTGGAAGGCGAACGTGTCGGCATCCTTGGGGTTGCCACCCGGCAGGTATTCGTTGGCGGTGTTCACATAGACCGTCCCGTCCATCTTGAACGCGATCGAGTCCTGCTGCCAGTCAGAGGTCGCGTCCTCCCACCCGGCGCCGCCGTTGTCATACTTGGTCATGGCGGCGGCGGCGGGCGTTGCCTGACTAGCCAACGCGACCGCACCGCCAGCAAGCGAGTAGGCGGCTAACCTGCGTGCCAGAGATTTCTTTGCCTTTTTGTTCATAAGACAACTGTTTCTACAACGTCTGATTAGACCGAGCAAATTCACTTTCCGTTATGCGCGGCGCTTCCTTCTGGAGGCGAGCAGGCCCGCCGCACCAAGCGCCAGGACGGACAGCGTCATCGGCTCAGCCACCGGGCCGCTGAGTGCGCCAACGCCGGCAACTGGGGCTTCCTTTCCGAAGTTGGCCTCGAGTTCCTGGTAGTCGGCCCAATCTACGTCGCCGTCCCCGTCGAAGTCGCCTTCGGCCCAGGTTGTTCCGGTGCCGAAACCTGTCTCGAGCGCTTGATAGTCTGACCAGTCCACGTCAGCGTCCAGGTCGCAGTCACCAGCCGTGGCGGGGCCCGGAACTGTGCCGCTGCCAAAATCCGACTCGTAGGAGCGGCTCTGGTTCGACCAGTTGATAGTGGCGGCTGGGTTGGGGTGCACAATCCGGAATGTCAGGAGTAGGCCCGATGGACCCCTGTCCTGATTCTTGGAGATGAAGATCAGGCTTTGGCCATCTGCGGCGACCTCTCCCGGGAAGACAAACGATGGGAACGGGTAACTGTAGCCCATCGGGAAAACCGCATTGTACTCACCCGGGTCATGCCACGGGTTGTCGATAGCCCAGGGCTGATCGTGTAATATCCAGGGCAGCGAACCCCAGATCGCGTAGGAACCGTAGGGCTGGCGCTCCCAAGAAGGGGCGTTATTTGCCACTCGCCAGTCCCATTTCTGGACGAGTGTTCCGGTCCTTCCCCACCCCGAGTAGGTCCATTGGTTGACGATTTGGCTGGCATCAAAACCACTCAGACCACAGTTAAGGATGTGGGTCCCGCCGCTGGGGTTGCCGTACACGTCGTAGATGTATTCCCAGTTACCGTCGCCCAACTCCGTTGGGTCTTCGGCCAACACAATGTTCGCGGGACCACTGCCCAGGGCGGTGCTGCCGAACGCCAGCAGCAGACCGACAACCAACAAGGCAATTAGTTTCCTTCCAACCATTATTCCCCCCTATCGTTTCGCCTGTGAATAAAACACCCGGCGTTGCCTTTCCGCAACGCCGGTGTGAGTAGTTTATGGGAATGTAGTATGTATTGCAGCATCTGTGCGATGCCCCCATCGGTTATGCGACGCGCTTCCTTCTGGAAGCCAGCAGTCCGGCCGCACCAAGCGCCAGGACGGACAAGGTCATCGGCTCAGGCACCGGCTCGCCGCTGCCAAGGTTTCCGATACCACTCGTGCCTGCTCCGAAGTTGGCTTCGAGCTCCTGGTAGTCGGACCAGTCAACGTCGCCGTCGCCGTCAAAGTCGCCTTCGGCCCAGGTCGTTCCGACCCCGAAGCCTACCTCGAGCGCTTGGTAATCTGCCCAGTCAACGTCGCCGTCGAGGTCGCAGTCACCGGCGAAGGGCTCGGAGACGTCGAAGTTCCCGAGAATGTCGTACTGCTTGGTCGCGTTCATGCTCCAGCCGATGGTGTCTGGATCAATCACGTCGTCGTAGATAACCCGGAGCGTAAGGACAAGACCGGTTGCGCCCGAAGGAGCCCAGTACAAACAGTTGCCGGGCATGTAGATGGTATCCTCGGCTGGGACTATGCCGAATTGCGTGTAATACCAGTGAACGGGCTGGCCGGGGCCTGTGAGTTCCGCCTTCCAGACGCCCTCTCCTCCTGGCCACCAAGTGTGTGATACATACTCCGCGTATGAGTGTGGATTGTCCGTGCCGGCCCAGGAATAGCCAAGGCCACCCCCTGTCCAGCCGCCGCTGCCGTCATCGTAGGAGGACACCCAATAATCGAAGGCGGACGCAGAGGACTGCGAGGCGTTGACGCTCTTGGACCACATGTCCATGATGCGACCTGTTGAGGCGGGCCAGGCATCATACATGCCGTTGGGATCGCCCCATCGCTGCGTGTTGAGTGTGCCGCCTCCGGGCCTCTCTGTCTGGGCGTTGGCAATCTTGCCGTTGTCCAATCCGACGATATCCGTCAGGTAGAACGTGCCGCCGGTTGTGTAGAGGTCGAAGTAGTATTCGTATTTGCCGGCATACTCGCCCGTGTACATATAGGCGGGGTCCCGGGCAAGCTCGTAATACATGTTACCGCCGGTCGAGGGCATCGCCTTGGCCGGATCGTATCCGTAATCGAACTCATACACGGTCCCGTCATGTTCGTAGGTGTAGTCGTAGGCCGTTGCAGTTGACGCGAACAAAATTACTGCCAAGAAAGCGACTGTCAGTTGAAGTGAATAACGCATTAGATTCTCCTTTCAGTCATTGGACAGCGCCGACGTCGTGACAAATGTGCGACCCATCCCAAACATACCACAACTTGTTTCATACGCATCGCCCTCCTTCATGCACACCGCAGCAGATGTTGTCCAGACTTGTCAAACTGGACGTGTCCATCTTTGTCCTCGCTCCGTCGATGCTGCGTGACCGTTCGGCAAAACAGAGCGACTTATCAGGTATGACCGCCCGTTTTACTCGCGCTCCCCTGTGCACTTCCCCTCAGCGCACGCCCGAAGCGACCACGGTCCGCCGCCGGGTTGCCAGCAGGCTCAGCATCCACACCGACAACCATACTTCGTTATGCGCGCTTCCTTCTGCGAGCCAGCAGGCCAGCCGCACCAAGCGCCAGGACGGACAGCGTCGCCGGCTCAGGAACCGGGCCGTTGCCAAGGTTGCCGACGCCGGTCGTGCCTGTTCCGAAGTTGGCCTCGAGCGTCTGGTAGTCGGCCCAATCCACGTCGCCGTCCCCGT
>JAUWIN010000085.1 GCA_030605345.1 Candidatus Brocadiia bacterium | reverse complement strand
TCTTTGCCTGGCCTTCCTGCGTGTCGTTCGATGCGGCCGGCTTCGTGCTCCCGTAGCCGCGAACAACGAGTCGCTCGGGCGCGACACCGGCATCGACCAGGGCGCGTGCGACGGACGCAGCTCTGACAAGCGACAGGCCCAGGTTGTCGATGTATCGCTTTTTAGTTTCCGGGTCGCGGACCGGGACGTTGTCGGTATGGCCATCCACGCAAATGAGGCCTTTGCGCTCGGCGAGCGCCGCCGCCACTTTTTGGACCATCTTTCGGGATTCTGGCTTGAGTTCGCCGCCGGCGAACTCGAACGAAACGCCTTCGACCTGTACTCCCCCCTTTTGGTCGATCGTTACCCCCGGCACACTCTTCAGTTCCGTGACCAAAGTGCCGTCGAACCCCTGGTACTTTTTGCGGAGTTTATCGAGTTCTGCGGCAGCCTTTTTAGCTTCGGCCCCGAGCCGGACGGCGGTGTGCTCCCTGGCGTTCAGTTTTTGTTCGAGTTTTTCATTTGCTTTTTCCGCCAAGCGCAGGTTCTCGAGGGCGGTGCTGCGCTCAGCGTTTGCAGTGTTAAGCTCGGCGGTCAGTTGAGTCCTGATCTCGGCCATCTGGTGCTCGTGCGCCCGCGTGGTCATGACGCAGCCGGCCAGCAAAAGGATAACAAGAGGAACAATGAGAGAAACGCGGCTCAACATGATTACACCCTCCCGATTGGCGACGTGTGGGGCACACGAGTTAGCCAGGAAGAATCACCCGGCCATCTGCTCTCTGAGGAATTCAACTATCCCTTTGTACGGAGGGAAGTCGGGTGCGATGTCTGTGGCGATGCCGTAGAAAATGGGGATTGCAAACAGAAAGATAACCAACATGGCGATGGCAAGTGCGAGGAAAATAGGGGAAACAACAACTTTGGCCCCTACCGCCTCTGGCACCTGCTTCGGCGAACCACGAGCAATAGTGGCCTCTGAGACGTCCGATTCATCGGGCGCGGACGCGGTGGCTGTGGCGGCGTCTTGGAACCGCAGCGGTTCCTCTTCTGCCTCAGTGGGCGCTTCTTCCTCCGACGGGGCGGCCACCGCGCTGGGGCTGATCTCCTGCGTGGCCATCTCGGTCGCTTCGTCTTCTTCGGGCAACAACGATGGCGCGGTGGGCGCAGCGGCTGTTTCGCCCTCCTCGCTCAGCTCCGCAGGCTGTTCCTCAGTCGCGATGGTAGGGACAACCGTCTGGGCAGTGTCGTCTATCATGTCTTCGTCTGCGATTTCGATGCTGGGGACAACGGTCTGCGCGGTGTCTGGCTCAGCCGTTTCGGACGGGCCGGCTATTTCTTCGCCGCCCAGCAAGTCGGTCGATCCCTCCTGGCCAATACTGGAGAGCAGTTCGGTCTCGTCTGTTTCGTCTTTGGCGCTTTTGATTTCGGCGTCGGCGGGGGGTGCTTCGCCCTCCGGCGGCGCCGCAGGGGGCTGGGCCTCATCGCCTGGTTCTTCAGGTCCTATGACGAGTCCCGCGGGCTGGCTTTCGCGGTTTTTCTTCAGGTCGAGGATGTCCGTACGGCGAAACTTTAGCGAGTCCTCCTTCCGAAACGCTCTGAGCCCGCCTTGCGCCACCAGCGACCGCAGTTCGTGTGTGGCCATCTGAAGCTCAGCCAGGGCCTCGTCGAACGAGAGGAGTTCGCCGCCCATTTTTTACCCTCGCGATTATTTCAGCCCGACGGTTTTTCGGCCGGGCGAGTTAATCATTCGCCCTGGGTCACGTGTTCAAATGCTTTCTTCATCCACTCTGGTGTACGAAAGTTCCGTGGGAACCGCTCCTCGAGGTTATACGGCTTCAATTGAGAGAAGAGCAAGTCCCACTTACAGAGCCTGCCTGCCAGGAAGTGGAGGTGTCCTTCGTAGCGGTTTGACCCCTTGCCGGTACTTTGGTAGCGGTAGAACGCATAAACCAGCAGGACTTGCTTGTCGGTGTTGAACATGTAGAGGAGTCCTTCATTTTGCTCTCCGAAAGTTGCGGTGGCCATCATCCACTGTCCGCTCTCGCTGCCCCCACCACCCTGAGCCAGGGCCTGGTTGTGCTGGCTTGTTACCCAGGACGTAATGGTTACCACAAGTGCGATCACAAGCAACATTAAGACCGTTCTCAGCAGGGTTTCAAGTTTCACAATCTTCTCCTCTCTACTAGGCTTGCCGACCGGGATAACTCCAATGTATTATAGCACACGAAGGCAACAAGCCGCAAGGTCTTTACCCGCACATTCTTGCCGAGAGTCGGCACAGCTGTTGCCCAGGGCCATGCCCGCGTTCCATTGTTTTATAGCACGGCGCTGGATAAGGACCTGCGCTTTTTTCGGCCGGTCGGGTGAGGAGCGGCGAACCCTCAGGCTGGTTATCAGTGTATGAGCTTGGACATTATGTAATCGTTCATAGCTCGTGCAGAGGCAAGGCCGGCGCCCATTGCCAAGATGACGGTTGCGGCGCCGGTGACTATGTCGCCGCCTGCGTAAACGCCGTCCAGACTGGTCCCGCCGGTTTGGCGGTCGGCGATGATGTGGCCGCGGTTGTCTGTGTCCAGGCCGCGGGTGGCTTTCGTAAGGAGTGGATTGGCTCTGTTGCCGATTGCGACGACAACGGTGTCGGCTTCGGTCTGGAACTCAGAGCCAGCAACGGGCACAGGTCGTCTTCGGCCGCTTTCGTCCGGCTCGCCCAGTTCCATCCGCTGGAACTCAACCGCACTGACCCGCATCTGTTCGTCGGGAATGATGCGGACGGGGTTGGTGAGCAGGTCGAACACGACTCCTTCTTCTTCTGCGTTTTGGACTTCTTCGGCTCTTGCGGGCATTTCGGCGCTGGAGCGGCGATAGACCAGCCGGACTTCTTCCGCGCCCAGGCGGACCGCTGTGCGGGCTGAATCCATCGCCACGTTGCCCCCGCCGACCACGATGACCCTCCGCCCCCGGCGCAGGGGCGTGTCGTACTCCGGGTTGAGGTAGGCCTTCATCAGGTTCGACCGGGTAAGATACTCATTGGCGGTGTACACGTAGAGTGAGTTCTCGCCGGGGATGTTGAGGAAGGAGGGCAGACCGGCCCCCACACCGATGAAAACTGCGCCGAATCCCTGGTTGCACAGGTCCGCGATGGTGAGGGTGCGGCCGATGACGGCGTTCGTCCTGGTGTTGACGCCGAGGCTCCTTACGTAGTCCACCTCCCGCCCCACAACAGCTTTCGGCAGGCGGAATTCGGGGATGCCGTAGACCATGACGCCACCCAGCTTGTGGAACGCCTCGAAGAAGGTGACCGAATGGCCCAGTTTTGCCAGTTCCGCCGCGGCAGTGAGGCCTGCCGGCCCGGAGCCGATGACCGCTGCGGACCTTCCCGTGGGCGCGGCCGTCTCCGCTGGCGCGCCGCCTCCGTGTTCCGCCTCCCCGTCGGCGGCGAAGCGTTCGAGGCGGCCGATGGCGACCGGCTCGCCTTTCTTGCCCAGGGTGCAGACCTTCTCGCACTGCACTTCCTGCGGGCAGACACGGCCGCACATCGCAGGGAGGCTGTTTGTCTCCTTGATGATTTTGATTGCCCCGGCCATGTCGCGGTTCTTGATGCGCTCGATGAAGCCGGGGATATCGACCTCGACCGGGCAACCGGCCACGCACGGCGCGTCCTTGCACTGAAGGCACCGCGAGGCCTCGAGGACCGCGGTCTCTTCGTCGTAGCCGCGGGCCACCTCGTCGAAGTTTTTCCTCCGCACGTCGGGGCGCTGGTGCGGCATCTGCTGCCGAGGAATTTTCTCCCTTGCCACGAGTCCCCTTCCCCTCCTGTGGTTTCGTTGTTCGGCCGGGCTATTGTAACCGGAGGCGCTTGCGATGCCAAGCCTTCAGGCTTGTTTACTGCGGGCGAGGGGGGGCGTATCGAAATGATACATTCTCGGCGAGACCGCTCAACCTGCCCCTTTTCTGAGCCTTACCTGCTCCGGTTCGGCACCGGCGCACGCCGAAGCCGAATGGGTGAGGCCCGCTCCGTTGACATTCTGGCGGCTGGGGTCTAAAATCGCCGCTGCCTGAGGAGAGCTATGAGTTGTCTGCACGCCTCTATACGCTGGGGTGACTGACATGGCCTTGAAAGAACAATTTGAGAAAGTGGGAAGTGACGGCGTGGAGTTTCGGGGGGTGCCTTTCTGGTCGTGGAACGAGGAACTCGACGTAGAGGAACTGAGGCGGCAAGTGCAGGAAATTGCCGGGGCGGGCCTGGGCGGTCATTTTATGCACGCCCGGAGTGGCCTCATAACCGAGTACATGGGCTCAGAATGGATGCAGTGCATCAAGGAAGCGGTTGCGGCCAGCAAGCAAGCGGGCATAAAGGCGTGGCTTTACGACGAGGACCGCTGGCCAAGTGGTGCCGCCGGCGGCGCAGTCCCAGCACTGGGTGAGGAATATGTAGCAAAGCGACTGTGTTGGGAGGAGATCTGCCCGGCCGAGTTCAAGCTCCAGGGCTATAGCATCGCGACGTTCTTGGTCAAGTCCGGCGGCAGGGGGCTCTCGGAAATCAGACAGGTCGAGCCGCAATTCGCCGCCCGCATGGCAAAGGAAACGGAAACACTCCTCCACTTCTACTACCAGACCAATGCCGGTTACACCGACTTGCTCAACCGGAAAGCGGTCAAGGAGTTTATGCGCCACACGCACCAGGCATACCAGAGGGCGGTAGGCCGCGAGTTCGGGGCGGCCATCCCCGGCATTTTTACCGACGAGCCGCAATGGAGCACAATACCCTGGTCGACGGAACTGCCGGGGTTCTTTAAAAAGTTCAAAGGATACGATCTCGTGCCGATGCTGCCGGCGCTGGTGTACGAGACCGGCGATTTCACGGCGGTGAGGTACGACTTCTGGCACGCGGCGACGGAACTGTTCGTCGAATCCTTCACCAAACAAATCGGTGAATGGTGCGCCAAGCGAAAACTCGCGCTGACCGGGCACATCAACGCCGAAGACACCCTGGCAAGCCAGATGCAGAGTGTGGGCGCGGCCATGCCCCACTACGAGCACATGCAAATCCCCGGTATCGACCACCTCGGCCGGCGGATTACGGACCCGCTTCTTTGCAAACAGGTCAGCAGCGTCGCTCACCAGTTCGGCGGGCGCCGGGTGCTCTCCGAGATGTTCGGATGCTCCGGCTGGAACGTGAGTTTCGAGGAACTAAAGTGGATTGCCGAGTGGCAGTTCGTGCAGGGGGTTGACTTGGTGTGTGAGCACCTGTCGCTCTACTCGGCCCGTGGATGCCGCAAGCGGGATTATCCGCCCTCGCTGCACTATCAGCAGCCCTGGTGGAGCAAGTACAGGCTTCTGAACGACTATTTCGCCCGACTCACGTTCATGCTGACGCGGGGCACGCACGTCGCCGACGTGCTGCTGCTTCACAACATCGAGAGCGGCTGGGCAAGCTACGACCCCGACGATACAAACAAGCTGGACACGCTCAACAAAAGCCTGGTTCTCGTCAGCACAAGCCTGCTCGGGTCTCACTACGACTTTGACTTCGGGGACGAGACAATTCTTGCAAGGCACGCCCGGGTCAGCCAGGGCAAGTTACGGGTGAAGTCGTGCGAATACACAACAGTGATTGTCCCGCCGTGCGTCACCCTGCGCAGCACAACGGTTCGGCTGCTTGCGCGGTTCGTGAAGTTTGGGGGCGATGTCATCCTCGTTGGCCCCGCGCCGGCGCTGATGGACGGTCGGGCGTCTGACAAGCCAGCGGAACTGCTCCGGAGCGCGGCGAGGGCAAAACCCAACGCACAATCCATCAAGGCCGAACTCCACAAGGCCGTGAAGCCCCGCATAGAAGTCCTTGACTCCGAGCGCGAGGATGCAACAAACATTTACGTCCAACAGCGCCACACCGGACTGCAGCAGATTTATTTCCTGGCCAATATCAGCAAGGACGACCACACCAGGGCAATGGTGCGGCTGCCCGGCGGAGGTCGGTTGGAACGCTGGGACGCCGAGACGGGCGAGGCCCAACCGGTGAAAACGCGGAAGCGCGGCAAGTTCGTTGAGGCCGAGCTCGATTTCCACCCTATGGGCTCCCACCTTCTTGTGCTTTCCAAGCGCCGAAAGCGCGCAATAGTAAAGACCCGGAAGGCCAGCGTGGTGAAGCGTATCCAACTTGCCGACGCATGGACGCTGGAGCGGACGGAGCCGAACGCGCTCACCATCGATGCCTGTTCGTATCGCGTCGGTAAAAGTCTATGGTCGGAGCAGATACCGGTGCTGACCGTGCAGGACAATCTCGGGCATATCGCCGGTTCCGCGGTATGCGAGTTCAAATATTCGTTCAGAGCCGACTTCTCCGCCAAACTACCAGACTACGTGCACCTGGTGATGGAGAAGCCCGATGCGTGCGAGGTAAGTATAAACGGATTACCTGTCGGCAGCGCAGAGCCGGGAACGGAGAATGACCTTGGCTGGTGGCGCGATATCTCGTTCCGCCGGTTCGATGTCTCACACCTGCTGAAGCCGCAGGAGACTAACGAAATCGTGCTGAGGCGGTCGATCGCCGGCGAGGCCGAGCGCAAACAGGCAATGGACCAGCCTGAGACGAGCGCATCCAAAAGGAACCGCCTCCGCTGCGGCCCCGAAATCGAAGCCGTTTATATCCTTGGCGAGTTCTTGGTCAGGTCCCAGGCCCGGTTCAAACCGCTCGCCCGCCGGGCGGTGCGCACTGATGGCGGATTTGTGCTGGCTGATAACTGGGGGCAGGTTACCACCGGGAACCTGGTCGAACAGGGGCTGCCGTTCTATGCTGGCAGTGCCCGCCTGAGCCAGATAGTGAAGGTGGAAGAGAAGGCACTCAAGTCGGCCAAGGGCGCCAAACTGGAGCTCGACCGGCCTGACGCCATTACGACCACGGTTTACGTCAACGGAAAACCTGTATCAACCCGTGCCTGGCCGCCCTATGAGTTCGAGGTGCGGGACCTGCTGGCTCCGGGCCGGAACGAGATTACGGTCGAGCTTACTGGAAGTTGCCGTAACCTGCTGGGGCCGCATCACCACATGGAGGGCGAACTCTACAACGTCGGGCCCGCAAGTTTCCGCGGCATCAAGGGCTCGACGGATAGCCAACAGACCTCTGGGACCACCTGGACTGACGCATATACCTTCGCTCGGTTCGGCCTTGCCGGCCCCGTCAGTCTGACGCTCTGGAAGTAGCCCCAGGACGTCCCGTCACCTCATTCAGTCGGGCTTGCCGCCTTGCGGGTTTTGCAAGGGTTAGAAGGGTATTCCTCCTCCGCCGCCGGCGGGTTCCGCCCACGTGTCAGGGGCAATGACCTCCTTGATGAACTCGGCGAGCGACTCGCCAGTGAAGGTGTCGGCTTCTTCTTCCCCCTCACCGCCACCAAAAATGTCACCTCCCCCCATGTCCTCGCCTAGGCTCATCAGCTGGAGGTTCGGCTTGAAGTCCTTTATCTCGACGGTGAGGTCGCTGACGCTGTAGTAGCGGGTTACCGTTTTCTCCGATTCGTCGATCTTTTCCTTGGTGGAGATGTATATTGCCTCGTTTTCGAGGGCGTACTTCAGGTCGAGCAGCCTGAGAATCCAATCAAGGGCGTCCTTAAATTTCACATCGTTGAGTTTAAGGGTGATGTCCTGGGGGCCCAGGTCCTGCACCGCCTGTTTGTCCAGAACGATGTTGACATCCTGCATCTGGCGGAGGTAGGCGACCACATCTTCCAAAGGAGTGGCGATAAAGTCAAAGGAGACCGGCTTGTCGAGCTTTGCCCGCAACTCTTGCTTCCATTTCTCTTCCTCGGGCGATTCGGCCTCTATCTGTATGCCCGCCGTGCGCTGGCATATTTCCTCCCAGTTGTCCGGGTAAAGCAGCTCAACACGAGTGTAGGGGACGCGCAACGTGTGCATCAGCCGCCAGGTTGCGGCCGTTTCGACCTCATTTGTCCTTTCATAGTCTTCCCGGTCCTGCTTGACCTGCGTTTCGTGGCACTTGTCGCGGAAGCCAATCACCTCCTGGTTGCGCGGCTCGATCTTCAGAATCTCCTCCGCCATCTTCCCGGCAGAGATATAGCGGGTTTCTTCGTACAAGTGCTTTGCGCGCTCGAACAGTCTTTCGACCCGCTGGTCCTGCAAGGTTTTCTCGCGCTGGCCCTCTTCCTCCTGAAGCGCAAGCGCCGCTCCGCGCTTTCTCTGCTCGGCTTCCTTGCTGGCTTTTTTGCGCCCTTCAGCAGCCTTATCGATGAGGGAGTTGATCTCACCGAGTTCACCGCTCACGTCAACCCGTGTGGCAAGCACCTTCGCCAGGTTCCGCGCCTCGTGGAGTTTTTCCAGCGCCGTGTCGAAATCCTCTTTCCTCAACAGTTTCTTGGCTTCCTCGGTTCTTTTTAGCATTCTGGCTTTTTGGAAGCCGAGTTGCACCCGCCGGTCAAGCACCTCCCTGGGGAGGATGTCGGCCTCGCCTGTCTTGCTCTTCCCAAGTATGCGCCTTGTCTTGGCGAGGTATTCCTTCGCCTTGGCGTGGTTCGGGTTGGCGGTGAGGGCCCTTTCAAAATCCTCCTCGGCGTCCTGATAGCGGCGTTCGTCGTAGCGCTTCTTGCCCGTTTTGAAATAGTGCTCCGCCATGCGGACCTTGTGCTGCCATCGGATCTCCGCCTCTTCCCGTAGTTTCTCGAGATATTCCTGGTATTGAGCGTCTTCCTTTTCTGCGTCGGTGCCTTGGGCGAAAGCCGTGGGCACGCCCATAACGACGGCTGTGCAAACAACCGCCACCAATAGCTTCACTGTCATCTTCATTCTCGATTCTCCTCCGGGCTTGAGGCCCGCTCACGATGGCCCGATCAGCCGGGCGCTTTCGTCAATCGTTTTATTGCCTCTCCTACCTCCTCAATGGCCACGTCGGTTTCGTTGCAGGGGCCGTTGGGGCGTTTGTTCACAACCGCTATCACCGGCTTTGGCAAGCAGGCAATTATTCCGCTCCTCAATTCCTTTTCGCAGGCCACCGCCACCAGCGCCTTTATGTTCTCCTGCCGGGCCAGTTGAACCGCGGCCCGCCCGCCTTTCACAATGTCCGCCGCCACACCCAAGCGGTCGCATAGGTCGAGCAGCGGGCCGATCTTGCACCGCCCGCAACGCCGGCAGTTCGCCACGTCGCCCGCCACGTCCTGCTTGCAATCCGCCGCTTGCAGACACGCCGGCAGCAACACCATGACCTGCGCTCGCGCGGCGCGCGCCCGCCGGCCCTTCACGCTCAGATTATTCAGGCCGATAACCAGCCGGTCAAACACTCGCAAGCCACCACTCCCCGCCGTGCCCGGTGACGTGTAGCAAGGCCGGGCAGCCCCGCACGAAATCCGCTGCGCTCATCGGTCTTCGGCCCGCGGGCCTGCGCCGGAACAGTTCAACCCAGCCGCCTTCTGCCGCAGCGCCAAGCCGGG
>JAUWIN010000023.1 GCA_030605345.1 Candidatus Brocadiia bacterium | reverse complement strand
GGCGCTTCTCGACCAGGGAGGTGGGCAGAAAATCCACGAGCTTCTCGACGACACCGACCGGACCGGCTCCGGGCCCGCCGCCACCGTGCGGAGTCGCGAACGTCTTGTGGAGATTGAGGTGAACCACGTCGAATCCGATGTCGCCGGGCCGGCACTTGCCCAGGATGGCGTTCAGGTTCGCGCCGTCGTAATACATCAGGCCGCCTGCGCGGTGCGTCAACTCGGCGATCTCCCGGATCCGCGGGTTGAACAGGCCGAGAGTATTCGGGCCGGTGAGCATGCCCGCGGCGACCTGCGAGTCCAGCGCCTCACGGAACCGGTCAAAGTCCATAAACCCGTTGGAATCGGACTGAACCGGCACCACTCGGAATCCGCCGATCGCGGCACTGGCGGGATTGGTGCCGTGCGCGGAGTCAGGCACGATGATTTTGGTCTTTTTCGTTCCGCACGCGCGGTGATATGCCGCGATGAGCATCACCCCGGTCAGCTCCCCGTGCGCCCCCGCCAGCGGCTGCATGGTGAAGGCGGCCATACCTGTGATCTCGCAGAGCAGACGGTCCAATTCGTGGATTACCTCCAGCGCCCCTTGCGTGAGCATTCTGCCGAGGCGCAACTGAGGCAGAAACGGGTGCAGTTCCCGGAATCCTTCATGGTTGCTGATGCTCTCACCCAGTTTTGGATTGTACTTCATGGTGCAGGAGCCAAGCGGATAGAATCCGCAATCGACGCCAAAGTTTCTCCGCGACAGTTCCGTGAAATGGCGGACGACGTCCAGCTCCGAAAGCTCGGGCAGCGCGGCGTCCTGGTCCCGCCGGTAGGCTGCGGGCAGGTCGAGGTCGGGCGGGACCTCGAACTCAGGGAGGCTGGCCCCGCAGCGTCCGGGCGCGCCTTTTTCGAAAACAAGCTTCACAGCACCATCTCCAATGCCTGGGCCAACATGTCGATTTCTTCTTTGGTCCGCTTTTCCGTCACTGAAACCAGCAGGGAGTCGCGCCGGTCAGGATAATACCGCCCGAGCGGAAAGCCGGCCGCGAAGCCTTTTTCGATGAGCTGGTTGACGGTCTCGGCGGCGTTGGCGACGGGCAGCTTCAGCGCGAACTCATTGAACGTGGGCGCCGTACAGAACAGCTTGACTCCGGGGATTTGCGTGAGTCGCTGGCGGGCATAGCGCGCCTTAGCGGCGCACATCGTGGCGACGCGTTTCAGCCCCTGCTTGCCCAGGAGCGACAGGTAGATGATGGCCCGCAGGGCGCAAAGCGCCTCGTTGGAGCAGATGTTCGAGGTGGCCTTTTCGCGGCGGATGTGCTGTTCACGTGCCTGGAGGGTCATGACAAAACCCCGCCGCCCTTGAGAGTCGCGTGTGGCGCCAATAATGCGGCCGGGCATCTTGCGGACGTATTTCTTGCGAGAGGCCATGAAGCCCAGGTAAGGCCCCCCGAACGAAAGCGGCAGGCCCAGACTCTGGCCTTCGCCGGTCACGATGTCAAAGCCCATCCTGCCCGGGGTTCTCAGAATTGCGAGTGAAATGGGATAGACCGAGGCCACGGCCACCGCGCCGACGCGGTGGGCCGCCTCGACCACGTCGGTGAAATCGTCCACTACCCCGAAAAAGTTCGGATTCTGGAGCATGACCGCGGCGGTTCTGTCGTCGAGATGCTTCTCCATCTCCTCTCGGTTCGTGCGCCCATCGGACGGATCGACTGTCACCAACTCGATATCCAGGTTGGTGGTGTAGCACTCTATCATCTTCCGATAGATAGGGCTTACGCAGCCGTCGATGATGACGGTCCGGCGTCGCGTGATTCGGATGGCCATCGTCACTGCCTCACACAGCGCCGTGCCACCGTCGTAGAGGGACGCGTTGGCAACTTCCATATCTGTCAGACGGCACAGCGCCGACTGGTATTCGTACATCGCTTGTAGGAACCCCTGCGACATCTCAGGCTGGTAGGGCGTATAGGCGGTGTAGAACTCAGAGCGACCTGCGAGCGCATCCACCGCCGCAGGAATGAAATGGTCGTAGAAGCCGCCGCCGACGAAGCAGATAAGGTCAGCCGCATCCTTCTTTGCCAGTGCCTCAAGCTTCCGACGGACCGCGAACTCGGAGAGACCGTGCGGGATGTCGAATGACGTCGGGCGAAGATTTTCGGGGATGGCCGCGAACAACTCATCCACCGATGCCACCCCGATCGCGGCCAGCATCTCTTGCCGTTCGCTTTCGGTGTGGGGGATATAGGGCATCGTTATGACGACCTCTCTTCTTCCGCCAGGAGTCCCCTGTATTGCTCGGACGTAAGCAGCTGGGCCAGGTCCGCCTGGTTCACGCCTTCGACCTGACAGAGCCATCCCGCACCATAGGGGTCAGCGTTCACCTTGTCCGGCTCGGCGTCGAGGAGGCCGTTCACCGCCACCACTGTTCCGCTGACCGGCGCGTAGACGTCGCTGGCCGCCTTGAGTGACTCCACAACGGCAACCTCGGCGCCCTTCGTCAGCTCCGCCCCGACCTCAGGTAGTTCGACGTATGTCACTTCCCCCAGCGCGCGCTGGGCGAAGTCGGTGATGCCGACCGTCCCAGTGCTCCCTTCGACGCGGACCCATTCATGCTCATTCGTGTATTTGAGGCCCTCAGGTATTTTTGTTTCAGCCATCACATTCCTCCACGTGTTCCTTCGCTACGACGACGCGAAAAACGACAGCCATCTGTAGGGGACATCATCGGGGGTCAATACTATATCACGAACGTTTCGACCGTCAAGTACTCCGTCCCACCTTGAGGAGGTCGGCGAGTAACTTTAAGGGTTGACAATTTCGATAATAATTTGAAACATTACTGGCCACGGAAGCGTCTATATATGGTAGCAACAGACACGGACTAGTCTTTTTCAGGAGGCGAAAAAATGTTGAGGACATCGGCAAGAATCGGGCTGATCGGGTTGGTGCTTATAAGCGTGATCGCCACCGACGCTTACGCGTGCCGCATTATTCGCCCTATCCCGAGGCCAATCATTCTGCCGCCGCAACCGCCGCAGCCGCAGCCAATTCTTACCAGATACCATGCGGCCGACATCAAAGTCAAAGCCCAGGTAGCCCGAGGTCGGGTGGACGCAACCTTTTACAACCCCAACTCATTTCGGATGGAAGGGACCTACTGGTTCCCTGTGCCCGCTGGGGCCGCGGTCCAGGATTTTGAGATGAAAATCAATGGCAAGGTGGTCAAGGGCGAACTGCTCGACGCCGAGCGCGCGGGGAAAATCTATGAGGACATCGTCCGGAGGCAGAAGGACCCGGCCCTGCTGGAGTGGGTCGGCTCCCGCATGCTCAAGTGCCGCGTGTTTCCGATGCAGGCCCACAAGGAAACAAAGGTCGCACTTACCTACACGCAGATGCTCAAGGAGGACGCCGGCCTCGTCCGCCTGAACTACCCGCTTCGTTCGGCTAAACCCAGCGCGGGCACCATCGGCCAGCTGGTGATAAAAGTTTCGATCGAATCCTCCGTACCGTTGAAGACTGTGTATTCCCCCACACACCAGTTCGACCTCAGCCGGAAGGCGGAGCGGAGAGCAGTCCTGACATACGAGGCGAAGAATATCGACCCTTCCCGCGATGTCCAAGTGCTGTTCTCACGCGCCGGCGGTGACGTCGGCCTTTCGCTCATCAGCTGCAAGCCGGCCGCCGAAGACGGATACTTCCTCCTCATGGCCACGCCCAAGGTGCACATCGACCCGCACGAAGTCATCAAGAAGGACATCATCTTTGTCTGCGACAAGTCCGGCAGTATGAAGACGGACGGCAAGATGGCGCAGGCGAAAAAGGCTCTCAAGTTTTGCGTGAACAGCTTGAACAAGGGCGACCGGTTCAACATCGTTGCCTTCAGCGGCGACGTGCGCCATTTCAGGAAAACGTTCGTCCCTCCCACCGACTGGACAGTGAAAGAAGCCGAGAACTACATCGACGGGCTGAAAGCGATCGGCGGGACGGCGCTGAACGACGCAGTCCTGGCTGCGCTTGAAATCGCCAAGACCAAGACCGCGAAGAATGTTCCAATGGTCATTTTCCTCACGGACGGCAACCCGACCATCGGCGAGCGCAACGTGAAAACCATCCTCAAGAACGCCAACGCCGCCAACAAGAGCAAGTGCCGCTTGTTCGTGTTCGGCGTCGGATACGACGTCAACACCAAACTGCTCGACCTCCTCGCCGAGCAAAACCACGGCGTGCGTGAATACGTCAAGCCGAATGAGGACATCGAGGTAAAGGTCTCGGCGTTCTACACAAAGGTCGCCAATCCTGTCCTTTCCGACATCAGCCTCCACTTCGGCGGCGCAGAGGTCGAGCAAACCTACCCCAGGACCCTGACCGACCTGTTCCAGGGAAGCCAGTTAACCATGCTCGGTCGGTTCAAAAAACCCGGCAAGTATCAACTGACGCTGACCGGAAGAGTGGGTGACGAGCGGAGGGAATTTACCTATATGGTGAAATTCAGAGACACCAAGTCCGATGGTTACCTTCCGCGCCTGTGGGCGCTGCGAAAGGTGACTTTCCTGCTCGACGAGATTCGCCTGCACGGCGAAAATAAAGAAATCGTGGAGGAGGTCATCCGCCTCGGCAAGCAACACGGCATCGTCACCCCGTACACCTCGTTCCTCGTCGTCGAGGAAGGTGTGCCGGTACCCGCGATGGTGCGGAAGCAGTTAGAGGCCGCCGGCAAGGAGGCCCGCCAGACCTTCGCCCTGAAAGAGTCGGGAAGGAGCGCGGTACACGACAGCGCCAGCCTGGCGAGAGCGAAGGGCCTCCACGCGGCGCCTGCCGGGGCCGGGGGTTTCGCATTCGGTATCCACCGGAGCAGCGGTGGCCGCATCATCGACCGCAAAGCCGAAGCCGAGTTCGACCAGACACTCCGCAAAGCCGTTCGTGACACCATTCGCCACATCGCCGGCAGAACGTTCTACGTGAAGGCCGACGGCACCTGGATCGACAGCGCCTACGACAAGAAAGAGAAAGGCGAAGTCACAGAGATAAAGCTCTGGAGTGAAGAGTTCTTCGCCCTGCTCAGGAAGCATCCCGAGGTCGGGCAGGTCCTGATGAGCACCAACAAACTCATCATCTGCATCGCCGGTCCGTCCTACCGGATGAAATGAGCCAGCGCCCGGGAACGCCTATGGGCGGCCGCCGTTGGTCACCTCGATTCCATCCTCCACCATTCCCACCGTTTTGTTCCGTCTTAGATTCTTGACTTTAGGTGCCACGTTTGCATGATACCGCACGTGAATCAGCGTGAACGATTCCTGGAAACGCTCCTATTCGGTCATCCGGACAAGATCCCATTTTCGCCCGGCGGCCCTCGCGAGTCCACCTTGGCCGCCTGGCACAAGCAAGGCCTACCGGAAGGTGTAAACTGGGCCGATTACCTTTACGAAATCCTCGGTATCCAGCGGGAGCCTGTGCAGACCCAGCGCGTCAGCCTTGATGTCTCGTTCGAGATGATTCCGCAGTTCAAAGAGAAGCTGCTCGAGCGCAAGCCCGAAACGCAAATCGTCCGAGATTGGAAAGGGAACATCTGCGAGATTTCCAACAAGTTCGACGTCAGCTATCTCCGGGCGGCTAAGGATTTCTGCACCCGCCGGTGGATCAAATGCCCGGTAGAAAACCGAGACGACTGGGAAGAAATGAAAAAACGCTACAACCCGACCACAGAAGGAAGGTTCCCCGACGACTTCGAAGAGCGCTGCAACAAACTCAAAGACCGCGACTATCCTTACTTCATTAGTGGCATCAGCGGGCCGTTCTGGCAGCTGCGGGAATGGTGCGGCTTCGAAGGACTGTGCATGCTGATGATCCAGGACCCGGAATTTGTCCGCGAGATGATAGACTTCTGGTGCGAATTTATACTCCAGACGCTGCGGCCCATCCTCAAGCGCGTCAGGCTCGACTGCGTCGGCATGTCGGAGGACATGGCCTACAAAGAACACAGCATGATCTCGCCAGCGATGACGCGCGAGTTCCTGCTGCCGGTCTATCGGAAATGGGTAAGTGAAATCATGGCGAGCGGGTGCCCGCTGGTCGACATGGATTCCGACGGCTACATCGGCGAACTAATCCCCATCTGGATGGAAGCCGCGATCAACGTGTGCGACCCAATGGAGGTAGCCGCCGGTAACGACATCGTTGAATACCGCCGGACGTTCGGCACGAAGATGGCCTACCAGGGCGGGGTTGACAAGCGCGCCATAGCCAAGGGCGGCGACGTGATACGCGATGAGCTGATGCGCATCGGCCCCCCGCTCCTGGAAGAGGGCGGGTTCATACCGTCCTGCGACCACGGCGTCCCAGCTGACATCTCCTGGCCAAACTTCATCGAGTATTCCCGCCTGCTTGCTCAACTGACGGGCTGGTTATAACACAGCCGCCGCCCGCCGACACGGCTTCACAACCGCCCGAGTCAGGTTTGCCTGGCGCACTGCACTTGTGGTAGAGTTGTAGTGGGGGAATTGGAGACTCCTGAGATGAAAGCCAGCATGACTGCGGCCGTTCTTGTTCTGTCTTCCGGTCTCGGCTGCGCACACCACATATACGATGTGAAGCTGGACCGTTCGTTGTTCCTTGACACCAAAGCCGGGCAGAAGGTGTGGGTTGGAGTAACGAACACCAGTTCCTTACAGAACTTCCCGCTTGCCGAGAGCATCCGTCCGGCGTTGAAGGCCAAGGGGTACACACTGGTGAAGGCACGTGACCGGGCCGATGTTGTTCTCAGGGTCAACGTGCGATACTCCGGCCTGATGGAAGAGGCGATGAAGGCCGACAAGATCGCTGGCGGCGCGGCGGCAGGCGGTATTGTGGGCGGCCTCACCACTGCCGCCGCAGGCGGCAACCGGTCCGGGACCGCCGCCAGCACCCTCGGCGGGATGCTGCTCGGCGCCGGGCTCGGCGCCTGGCTCGACAAACACGAACGGCAGAACACCTTCGTTACCATCGTGGACTTCCAGATCACCGAGCGGCACCCGAACAAGACCGGCGCCGCAAGCATCTACGCGCGCATCCGTGAAAGAAACCTAACCATGCAGACCGCCGCCGACCGGGTCCGGCGGGACATCGCAGCGCAGATTGTCGGTCTGTTCTGACCATAATCCCAAGCAAATATCGGTCAAGACGAATCACCAAACGCCGAATCGCAACATCGCATGCGGCTTGACTCTCCCCCTCTGTCGGATATAATCCCCGTCCAACGGTTTAGTGCTTCAACCTCGGCGGCCCTTTACCCGGGTGCGCAGTGATTTGAGCACCGGAGATCTATTCCGATGTCAGACGCCGGATACCTTTCTGCCCGGAACGAGTCAACCTGTACGCGGCGCCTAAGGCCGCGTTGGCCGCGCGCCCGCCTTGCCGCAGCCCTTGTGATCCTGCTGTCGGCCCTGGTGCCCGCCGGCGGCTGCGGCGACAAAGGAGTGGACGTCCGAGACTTGGAACGCCTCATCGCAGAACTTCAATACACGGGCAAAGGTAAGGCCAACGACCACCACGACGGCGACCTGCCCTATGCCATACGGACCGCCGCGGCGAAAGACTTGGGCACCATCGGCGACCAAAGAGCGGTCGAACCCTTGGTGAAGGCCCTGAAGCAAGACAGTGATTGGCCGGTGCGCAGTGCCGCAGCGGAAGCCTTGGGCAAGATTGGCGACGATAGCGCTGTCGAACCGCTGGTTGCGGCGCTAAACGACGAGAAATGGGCTGTCCGCCGCGCCGCAGCTCTGGCGCTGGGCAAGATCGGTGGTAAAAAAGCCGTTGACCCACTCATAAATAGCCTCGGTGACACCGACCAGGACGTCCGAGCCGCCGCCGCGGTGGCGCTGGGTCAACTCGGCGACCGAAACGCGGTCGAGCCGCTCATCAGCATCTTGGCCGAAAAAACGTGGCACGCTCCCATAGCGGCGGCGCCGGCCCTGGCAGAGATCGGGGACGAACGGGCGGTGGAGCCGCTAATCAAGGCGCTGAAAGACGGGCCGGCACACAGCCGCGGGCCAGCAGCAAAGGCCCTGGGCAAGATAGGCGCCGAGAGCGCAGTGGACCCCCTCATCGAGGCTCTGTCGGACACCAACACCGGGGTCCGAAAGGCCGCCGCGAGAGCGCTGGCCGAACTCGGCGCCGGTAAAGCAATCCCCGCACTGTCAAATGCGCTGGCCGACTGGGAACTCGGCCCGGGGGCGCTCGAAGCGTTGGAGAAACTCGGATGGAAACCGGCCTCGCCGGAGGACAACGTACGAGCGAATGTTGCCAAGCGGGACAAAAAAGCCCTGACGGAGCATTGGGAAGCTACCCGGAGCGTGCTTACGTCCGATGCCGCCGCCGAGAACAGACAGAAAGCCAGAAATGCCATCTATGCGGCAGTCGCTCTTGGCCGGGACGACCTCATCGACGAGCTGGTGAAGGCGCTCGATGGAACAATGATGGTCGAGGTGGCGGAAACACTCGTAAACTGCGGTAACGAAACCCTGTCGGAAGCCGGCACAAAGTGGCTGGAAGAGCACGAACGGCCCGACGGCATAATGCGGGGCGGCGCCGGTATCAAATGGGGAGAGATGTAAGGCCTCCAGAGATAGCGACTGTAGTTTTAGGCCGGGCTTGGGGGCCAGCAGAGGATACGCGGACGAACGTCGTCGGAACTATTGTCAAATGTTATTGATGGCTGATGTGTGAACGCACCTTGGGACCTCGATCGTGCGGCGTCTCGTGCCTTGATTCCGGCCTTGAACGTTACGCCTCAAATGACCTTCTCCATCAATGGATACACGACCGTATTCTTTCTGTTCCCTAAGGGCATGCCCCTTCGTTCTGGTCCGCAAGTTGTGATGGTTGCTCGCGCAGGAGGGTGGGAGATATGTGAACGGGGGGCACGGCCGCAACGCAACCGTGCCCCGCGTAGAATGCAATGTGGTTTCCGTCTCTCTCTACTTACGTCGCCTGCGACGCGCCGCCAATCCTGCCAGTCCGAGGAGCATCAGCCCGGCAGGTTCCGGGACGAGCTGGGTCTCGGTGTACACGTACTCTATGGTCACGGTACCACCGTACTGGCCTGCTGACGATTCAGTATCACCACTACCTCCGCTACTGATGAGACTCTGCTTGAACGCCGAGGTCAGGTCGATTTGGACCTGCCCGGTTCCCAAGTAAGGGCCGAAGCCAGATATAAGGGAGCGCGAGTCGTCATCGCTACCGGCGCCCGTGTCCACGGTAAAGCTATCATTACCGGTGAAGTCAGGGTCCGGGGTCTCGTTGTCTGTGGCGGGGACATTGGAATTATGTCCGGTTTGCATGGGCAGCGTCACCACAACCAGTGTACTCGGTGCCGTAGCTGTGACCTGCGCACCAACGCCCAGCTGAACATCGGCAGAGGTATCGCCAGTGGTGTCCCATGTGATGGTGCCGTTCTGTGTATTCGCCTCCAACGTGAGCGTCACCTGTTGCAATGTTCCCAGCGCTGGGTTGAACTGGTCGACGAAAGCCGTGTCGGCAGTGCCGACCGCCGTCAGCCCAAACGTGTCGTCATCTGAGATCACGCCGGCATTCGCCGAAAGCGACCAACCCAGGCACATGGCCAGAGCGAAATATAAAGCCTTTCTCATTCTGTCACTCCTTTCACTGTTCTCCAGAGTTTGTATCTTTCTGTCCCGCCAACGGCTCGGCACGCGCCGGTTCACATATCCGCCCGGCACTCCTCGTAGCCGCCCACCGGGACACGTCACTCGTCTCTCAACGAACTACTCTCAATTCAAGCAAGAATCATGCCAACACCGCGCGCAAAAAGCCCCCGGAACTCCTTCACGTGCAGTAGTCGTGGTGATATCAGCAGTTATGGTTTTCGCCTGGCGCTCTTTTTGTTCACTACTGAAATCGGCGGCGGGCGGCGATCTTTAAAAAAACCAACGCCAGAAATGGTCGCGCAGGGGCCTGTTTGTTATAAGTGCTGACTCAGGCAGGGGATATATCATGTTGCAGAAAACAACGCCCATAACGAGATGATGCCAAAAAGCAGCAATTTCTGGCCTACCAGGCACTGTATCCGTCTCGCGTTGCAGCCGTTTTCGCTACTTTGGGGCGGGATGATGCGGGGCCGCGCCGGTATCAAATGGGGAGAGATGTAAGGATCACATTGAACGCCCCGTCATTTGAGTCTCGGCAATTTTGATGGCTCGAAGCACGCTTCGCGCCTTGCTCAACGTTTCCTCATATTCCGTCTCGGGTACGCTGTCGGCAACGATGCCTCCACCAGCCTGGACGTATGCGTCGTCGCCAATCAGCGCCAGTGTGCGGATGACGATGCCGGTGTTCATGTTGCCCCCATAGGTGACGTAACCAACCGCCCCACCGTACGGGCCGCGGACGTCAGGTTCCAGCTCGTCGAGGATTTGCATTGCACGGACCTTAGGCGCGCCGGAGAGCGTGCCGGCGGGCAGGGCCGAGCGTAACGCATCGAAACATGTCTTGCCCTTTTTCAGCTTGCCGGACACGTTGGACGTGATGTGCATCACGTGGCTGAACTTTTCGATCACCATTATCTCGTCGAGCTTGACGGTGTTATACTGGCAGACGCGCCCAACATCGTTGCGGCCCAGGTCCACCAGCATGATGTGCTCGGCCCGCTCCTTCGGGTCGTTGATGAGCTCTTCGGCCAGCGCAGAATCTTCGGCATCGTTTTTGCCCCGGCGCCGTGTGCCGGCGATGGGCCGCACTGTCATAACCCCGCCCTCAACCTTGCACATCACCTCCGGCGAGGCGCCAATCAATTTCAGATTGCCCAGCTGGATATAAAACATGTATGGCGACGGATTAACAACACGGAGTACGCGGTAGATGTTGAACGGTTCGGCGGATGTCTTGGCGTGCAGCCGCTGCGACAGGACCACCTGGAGGATGTCGCCGGCTGCGATGTACTCCTTGCATTTCTCCACCGCGGCCAGATAGGCGGACTTGTCGAAGTTCGACTCGAACCCGGCCTCCTCAGTGCCGCTGGTGGCGATGTCGTCGTGTATCGACGAGACCGAGGTATTGAGTTTGCTCACCACGAGGTCGATGGCCTCGACCGCCTCGTCGTAGGCCTGGCGCGGCGAGCGGCCGTCCAGGTGCGCGTTGCTTATCACCTTGACCGTCTGAAAGACGTGGTCGAAAACGATAACGGGGTCGAAGAACATAAAGCACATGTCCGGAAGCCCCAGCGACCGCGCCGGCCGGTTGGGCAGGTCTTCGACGTAGCGGACCACGTCGTATGCGAAGTAACCCACGGCGCCGCCGGTGAAGGAGGATTCCTGCTCGGGCAGCCCGGACACCGGCGACGGCTTCGACCGCGTCACCAGGCGCTCGAGCTCGGCGATGGGGCGGTCGGTAGGATACTCGTCGATTGCTCCCCCGTGCTCGTACTTCACCACCCCCTCGGTGCACTCGAAGACACTCGAGGGGCCGAATCCGAGGACCGAATAACGGCCGAGCTTCTCGCCGCCAGTCACGCTCTCCAGCAGGAAGCAATCTTCGCCCCCTCCGAAGCGCAGGAACGCCGAGACAGGCGTCAGCGTGTCGGCCAGCAACTGGCGATAGACCGGCACCACCACCCCCGGCTTGGCCAGCCTTTCAAATTCTTCAAACGTCGGCGAGTACACCTGTCACCTCACTGAAAAAGGCCCAAACTCTCGAACTCCGTAAATCCCCATCGCCCTGTCGTAGCAGATTTCCTGCGGCGCTTATTCACATCGCCAATCCACCGTCCACTGGGAAGACCTGTCCGGTGATGTAACTGGCAGAATCGCTGGCGAGAAACACCACGCAGGCGGCAACGTCCTCTGCGTAGCCGGCCTTCTCATCAGGCATCTCCGGCCGGGTCAGCGGGATGTTCTGCACGAACCTCTCGCGGGCCGCCCGGTCCAGCTTTCCGGTCATCTCGGTCATAATGTAACCCGGTGCGACGGCGTTGACGCTGATGTTCCGTGAGCCAAGCTCCTTCGCCGCCGCCTTGGTGAAGCCGATGAGGCCTGCCTTCGACGCGGCGTAGTTTGCCTGACCCGCATTGCCGAAGATACCGACCACCGAGGAGATGTTGATAATTCTGCCGTGCTTCTGCCGCATCATCTGGCGAACTACCGCTTTTGTGCAAACGAACGGACCCTTTAGGTTCACCGCCAGCACCACGTCCCACTCCGCCTCGCTCATCCGCAGCAGCAGGTTATCCCTTGCGATGCCGGCGTTGTTGACCAGGATGCTCAGATTGCCGAACTCCGCTACCACATCTTTCACCACCGCCTCCATCGCATCGGGCTTGGTCACGTCCGCTTTTCGCGCCATGCAATTGACACCCTTCGCCTCGATTTCCTTCACCGCCTCGTCGGCGTCAAGGATGTCCACGATGCAGATATCCGCTCCATTTTCCGCAAGCGCCAGGCAGATTGCCTTGCCGATGCCGCGGGACCCGCCGGTGACCAACGCTGCCTTGCCGTTCAGTCTCATATCGCACTCCATTACTCAGCCGAACAAAGTCCAGTGGGAGCAGTCTTTCAAAACCGCCTTTCCTAAACTTCTCGTCTTCAACTATTCCAGGTCGGCGAGTGAGCCGACGTTCTTTGTTGTAAGGTTTTTGTCCGTTTTCGCCAGCAGACCACACAGCACCCTGCCGGGGCCGACTTCGAGGGCTTCGCTCATTCCGCTGCTGATCATGAAGCGCATCGAATCCTCCCACAGGACCGGGCTGGTCAGCTGCAGTGCGAGCAGGTCGCGTATCTCCTCGGGGCCGGTGACACACCTGGCGGAGACATTACTGACTACGGGCACTTTCGGGTCCTTGATCTCCGTGTGCTTGAGTTCCTCAGCCAATTTCTCGGCCGCAGAGTCCATCAGCGGGCTGTGAAAAGCCCCGCCCACCGCCAGCCTGACCGTCCGCCTGGCCCCGCGCTCCCTGGCCGCTGCCTCGGCGCAACCGATGGCCTTCTTGGTGCCGGACAGCACAATCTGACCAGGTGAATTGAAATTCGCAGAGACCAGTGTGCCATCCTCCCGGCACGCCGCGACGACCTCAGTTACCGCCTCACGAGACATCCCCAGGACTGAGAGCATGGCGCCCGGGTTTTTCTCGCTGGCTTCCCTCATAAAGGCGCCGCGCTGGCGGACCAGCCGCACCGCGTCCTCGAACTCAAGCGCGCCGGCGTAAACCAAAGCGGTGTATTCGCCCAGGCGCAGGCCGGCGGTCATGTCCGCTCGTGCTCCGGGTTCGCCGTGCCTCGCCTTCAGTGCTTCGAGCGCCGCCACGCTTGTCACCAGTATCGCCATCTGGCACAGCGCGGTCTCGTTAAGTTCTGCCTCCGGCCCCTCAAAACAAAGCCGAGCGATATCCATACCCGCCGCGGCATTCGCGCGGTGATAGATATCTCGCGCCGCCGGAACGCCGTGGTACAGGTCCGCCCCCATCCCGACCTTCTGCGCCCCTTGGCCCGGAAACAGCATCGCTTTCTTGCCCATGCTCTCGGCTCCGTTGCACTTCTCGATTTCCCAGCCGCAAATCAGTGTATCAGCGCCCTCCCCCAGTCGTCAAGACAGCGACCCGCCGACCGACGGGTCCAAACCGCCACGTGACCCCGTCGATGCTCAACGCATCCTATTTCTGTTTTGTCGCCGCTTTGCACCATGTTATAATTCTCAAGGTAGAAAATCGAGCCTGGGATTGGTGATGGCGAATATCCTTGTCGTTGATGACGAGCCAAATATCTCCGAGATGCTCGCGCGCGCTCTCAAGCCACACGGTTACAAGGTGGACTGTGCGGACGGGGGCCTGGCGGCAATCGAGAGAATAAACAAACAGGATTACGACCTCGTCATCACCGACGTTATAATGCCCCACGCCGACGGGTTCGCCGTACTCGATGCAGCCACCCGGCGGCCGGCGCCGCCGGACGTGATTATCATCACCGGTCTCGGCACCATTGACTCCGCAGTCGAGGCGATGAAACGCGGCTCCGCCGAATATATCACCAAACCGCTCGACATCCCGAAATTGACGGAGACTGTCAGAAACATTCTCCGGGCGCGAAAACAGCGCGCCAATAGCCCGGCGGAACCCGACGGCGCAGACGCCGGAGACTTCGCCGGGATGGTCGGGCGAAGCAGCCCCATGAAGCGGCTCTACGAGCTCATCAAACACGTGGCGCAGACAACTTCCACGGTAATCATCTACGGAGAGAACGGCACCGGCAAGGAACTCGTCGCACGCGCCGTCCATACGAACAGCCAGCGCCGCGAAGGCCCGTTCGTCGCTGTGGGGTGCGGTTCCCTTGTTGAGACACTGCTCGAAAGCGAACTGTTCGGCCACGTGAAGGGCGCCTTCACCGGCGCAATCGACGACAAGACAGGCCTGTTTGAGGCGGCAAACGGCGGCACTATCTTTCTCGACGAGATCGCCGAGACGACCGCAGGCGTTCAGCGAAAACTGCTCCGCACCTTACAGGAAAGGGCGGTCCGACCGCTCGGCAGCACAGCTCCGCGCAAAATTGACGTCCGGTTGGTGTCCGCAACCAACCGCGACCTGCCAAAGCTCGTGGCCCAGAACAAATTTCGCCAAGACCTGTATTACCGCCTCAACGTGGTCCCCATCCCTGTGCCGACCTTAAGCGAGCGCCGCGAGGACATTCCCCGGCTCGCCGAGCACTTTGCGCAGAAATATGCGCGGCGCACGCAGGAGCACTCCCCGAAAATAAGCCAAACCGTCCTCGCCATGCTGGCTAAGGCCGACTGGCCGGGCAACGTCAGGCAACTTGAAAACGTCATCGAGTGCGCCGTGACTTTTGCCGAGGGCGACGAGGTCCGGCCTGAACACCTTCCTCCCGATTTCATCGAGAGCTTCGCGCTTACCGGGGACGCTCGCCACAAAACCGCCGCTGAAACAAGCGGCGCTCAGCCCCTGCGCGCTGCCGACATCACTCCGCTCGGAGCGGCGATCCGTTATCTCGAACGCCAGATGCTCTCCAAGGCGCTGGACGCCTCGAACGGCAATCGGGAGCAGGCGGCGAACATGCTCGGGATCGACCGGGCCACCCTGTACCGAAAACTCAAAGCCCACAGGCTAACAAACGGCAGATAGCCGTCTTCCCCCGCACTGTGGGCACCTGCCAGAGAGTAAAGCACGCACTCTTCGTCCCTCGCGGCAGGGGGTTACTCGACAGGGGGTTATTTGAACACTAAAATGCACGGCGCAGATTTGTGGCTAGCTGATTTTGGAGGTACCCATGCAGTATGCGAAGTATGGGAAGGACGGTCCTGAGGTTTCGCGGCTGGGATTTGGTGCGATGCGGCTGCCGCTCCGCAAAGAAAACAATATCAGTAAGGTCAACTTCACCAGGACAGTCGCTATTATGCACCAGGCGATGCAGGCGGGCCTGAACTTTATTGACACAGCGCACACATACCACGACGGAGTAAGCGAGGCCGCCATCGGCCGGGCGCTCAAGAGCTGGAAGGGTCATCGCATCTACACCCAGACCAAATCGCCTTGGTTCCACGATGAGCCGACAGATTATTTCAAGAAACTCCTGGTCAGGGCGGTTGAAAATCTCGGCGTGGACGCCATCGACTATCTTCTCTGTCACGCCGTCACGATGGACGTGTTCAAGGACCGCGGCCGAAGGTTCCTCAAGTTGACCGACTGGGCGATGAACAGGGGCTTGATCCGCAATCGAGGTTTCTCCTCGCACGATACGCCGGAAAATGTGAAAAAGTTGATCGATACGGGCGAGTTTTCGGTGATGCTGCTGAGTTACAATTGGTACAAGCCGGAGATGACCGATACCATCACCTACGGCGCCAGCAAGGGTATGGGAGTCGCAATCATGAACCCCGTCGGAGGGGGGCTGCTGTCGCCAACTACTCCGGAGATACTTCACCTACTGAGAGGCTCGAAGAGCGGCCCGGAGACGGCGCTCCGATACGTGCTGGCCACCCCGGGCGTGACCCTCGCCCTGTCCGGAATGAACACCGCAGAGCAGGTCGAAGAAAACACCCGCGTCGCCGGGCGCAAGACCCCGATGACGGCGAAACAGCGCCGGACGATGGTCCAACGGCTGCAAAAAATCAAAAAAAGGACAAAAAATCAGTGCACCGGTTGCGGTTACTGCACGCCGTGCCCGAACGGTGTGGACATTCCACGGAACTTCCTGCTTCTCGAGCAAGCAAAACTCTTCGGCCTGATAGACCACGCCAAGGCCAAGTTCGCCAAACTTCGCCAGGCCAAAAACGGCGATAAATCCGCGCTTGCCTGCGTCGAGTGCGGTGAATGTCTGCCGAAGTGTCCCAACAACGTACCCATTATCGAACAACTTCAGGAAACGGCCGAGTTGCTGGCTGAGTGAGCGGTAAGAATGACGGACCTGGCGCCAATCGTAAGCGAGTGGGCGAACGATCCCCGCACCGCCCAGCGGGTGGTGCACGTGGCGCGGATACCTGCGCGGCCAGCTCGTCACAGCGATGTTCCCGAAGACATACATCCGGCGCTGAAGCGGGCGTTGGATACCTTCGGCATTCACAAGCTCTACCTCCACCAGGCCGAGGCATTCGAGAAGGTCCGAGCCGGGTCAGATATCGCGGTCGTCACCAGCACCGCCAGCGGCAAGACACTTTGTTATAACCTGCCGATCCTCGACCACCTATTGAACAATACTGAGGCACGCGCGCTCTACCTGTTCCCTACCAAGGCCCTGGCTCAGGACCAACTCGGTGTGTTGCGGCGGTGGGCCGAGGCCGACCCTGCGATTGCCGAGGTGCTCCGGCCGGCCACCTACGACGGCGATACCCCGACACATGACCGCAAGAAGATACGGAACTCCGCCAGTATCATCCTCTCGAACCCCGACATGCTGCACGTCGGCATCTTGCCCTACCATCCACGGTGGGGTTCGTTCTTGAGGAACCTGAAGTATGTCGTAGTGGACGAACTGCATACCTACCGTGGTATCTTCGGGTCGAACGTGGCCCAGGTAATGCGCCGTCTGGCGCGGGTCTGCGAACACTATGGTTCGAGGCCGCAGTTCATTTGCGCCTCGGCGACGATTGCGAACCCGCACGAACTCGCCTCCGCTCTCGTCGGCAGGGAATGCGAGGTAATCGACACCGATGGCAGCCCGCGCGGCGAACGGTTGTTCGTGCTGTGGAACCCGCCCCGGCTTTCGAACGACAACCTCACCCGCCGAAGCGCCAATGTCGAGGCGGTCGAACTCCTCACCCGCCTGGTCAGCGAGAACGTCCAGACCATCGTCTTCGGCAAGGCACGCGTGGTGGTCGAACTCATCTATCGCTACGCCCGCGAAAGGCTGCAAAAACGAAACAAGGCGCTGGCGGACCGCATCCGTCCCTACCGCGGCGGATACTTGCCCCGTGAACGGCGAGAAATCGAGAAGCAACTTTTCAGCGGCGAACTGCTCGGGGTTTGCGCCACCAGCGCACTCGAACTGGGCATCGACGTCGGCTCACTCGACGCGGCCATCCTGGTGGGGTTCCCAGGGACCATCGCCTCGACCTGGCAGCGCGCAGGCCGCGCCGGCCGCAAAGAAAAATCCTCACTATCCGTACTGATCGCCTACAACGACCCCATCGACCAGTACATCATGCACAACCCGAAATACTTCTTCGGTCAGGCGGTGGAACACGGGATAGTCGATCCGCAGAACGCCTACATCCTGGCCAGCCATCTTGGCTGTGCGGCGTGCGAGCTGCCACTGCGGGAGGAGGACGAAGCCGTGTTCGGCCCGTTTGTCAGACAAATCGCCGAGATTCTGGCAGATGAAGGCAAGTTGAAAGAGATCGATGGCCGCCACTACTGGTCGACCACGGAAAACCCCTCGCAAAGAACCAACCTCAGGACCATCAGCGACGATACCTTCAGCATCGTCGATCAGAGCGAAGCAAAGCCGGTGGGCATCGGAAACGTCGATTCAATCAGCGCACCTGAACTGGTCTATCCCGGCGCCATCTACCTCCACGAGGGTGAGAGCTACCAAGTCCGAGAACTGGACTGGGACGGCAAGGTCGCACACGTCAAACGAAGCGAGACCGACTACTACACCCAGCCGGTGCTCGCGGATAAGTGCACGATCGTCCGCGAACTCGAACAGAAAGCCGAGCCGGGAATGTCCGTGCGGTTCGGCGAGATGGAGGTCACCTGGCAGACGGTCGCCTTCAAAAAAATCCGCTACCACACGCTCGAAAACATCGGGCAGGCGACGCTCGACCTGCCCAGCCAGACGCTCCAGACCACCGGGCTATGGCTTGTCCCTGACAGCGAAGTGATGGACGACGTTGCCGGGATGGGCCTCAAGCCGGTCGAAGCACTTATGGGCGTTCGCAACCTGATGCTGGTCTGTCTGCCGATGCTGGCGATGTGCGACCGCCGCGACCTGTCAGGGATTGTCGAGTCTTCGAATACCGGCTCGCCTACCGCGTTTATCTACGACCGCTTCCTCGGTGGGTTGGGGTTCGCACAAAAAGGATACGAGTTAATTCACGACCTCCTCCGCATGTGCACAGAACTGCTCGACGGCTGCGAGTGCGAAGAGGGATGTCCAAGTTGTGTCGGCCTGGCCAATCTGCGCCCTCCAGTTCACCAGGATCCCGACCTCAGCCGCGGATACATGATCCCGTCGAAACTCGCGGTAGTTGCCCTCATCAACCGGTTGACCGGACGACGATGAAGAGTGGCAGAAGATGCTGACGCCTAAACAGCGCGAACAACTGGCGAAACTAAACCGCGACATCGCGAAAAAGCACCGGCGTGAAGCCGGGGCAAAACTGACCACGGCCAACCAGATGAACCGGCCCAACGCGGACGCTGCCGGGCTCCTGTACACCTCACTGAGTGATGTGGTCCCCGGGACTGTGCACCGCTCGGCGGGCGGAACATACTATCTGGTCCAGCGAGAAGTAGAGAGGCTGTGTGCAGATGGCGGCGAACTCGACCGGGGACTGCGGAGAGCACTTTCCGGTTCCACCCTCGCAGTCTCGCCTGACCAACTCCACGAAGCTGTGCGCCCGCTCGTCGGAGCCAGACCGGAGAGGGTCCTATTCCTGGACATCGAGACGTGCGGTTTCATCGGCGTGCCACTATTTCTCGTGGGGCTGATGGGTTTCCAGAACGGCAAGCTGGTGATGCGGCAGTTCCTCGCCAGGAATTACGCCGAAGAAGGGCCGCTACTGGCAGCCATGTGGGACACACTACGTCAAACCGATGTGCTGGTTTCGTTCAACGGCAAGAGCTTCGACCTGCCGATGATCCTCGACCGGTCGTCGGTCAACGGCATCTTCGACTGCCCCACGCCGTCGGCGCACGTTGACCTCCTGCACGAGGCGCGCCGAAGATGGGGGCACGAACTCCCCAACTGCTGCCTGCAGACTGTGGAGCAGTTCATCTGTGGCCGCCGCCGCTCTGGCGACATCCCCTCCAGCGAGATTCCGGAAGTCTATCACCAGTTCGTCCGGACCGCCGATGACGGTGAACCCCATATCCGTGCCCGGTGTCTCCGTCAACTCCAGTCCGTAGTCCACCACAACGCCCTCGATATCATCACCCTGGGCGAACTGGTAGTGCACATTCTGACCTGAGCAAACCGGACCACACCCCCACGCCCGCTTCCACTAGGCTGTGACGTCGTCGGCAGTCAAAGATCAATGATCCACGCGAACGAGACCGCGCTCTGTTGCGTAGTGAAGCAGGGACTCAATCTCGTCGAAGCTCGGGCGGTCAAGCAATTCGGGGAATTCACGCGCCCGGTAGGCCGGGTGGTACTGGGCCATCACGTTGATGGCACAGCCAGGTGCTGTGCGCGAAACCCTATTGATGACCTGGCGGCTTTTCGCAATGTCGTTCGGCAGCACCAAGTGCCGCACCAGCACGCCGCGGGTGGCGACTCCGTGGGCGTCGGTCTCCAGCTTCCCCACCTGCCGATACATCTCGGCAAGTGCGGCCACAGCGACAGCGGGATAGTTCTCCGCCCCGGAATACTTTCTGCCCGCGGCTGCGTCGGCATACTTGAAGTCAGGCATGTAAATATCAATCAGCCCTTCGAGCAGCTCCAGCGTTTCGACCGATTCATATCCGCCGCAGTTGTAAACCGTCGCAACGCTCAGCCCCTGCGACCGCGCCACAACGATGGCGTCGGCCACCGCGTGGGCGACGTGCGTGGGGGTGACGAAGTTGACATTTTCGCAGCCGCGCCGGGCAAGTTTAAGTGCTGCCTGGGCAATCTGCTCCGGTGTCGCCTCCGGGCCGGCATTCGAGTGGCTGATGTCGAAGTTCTGGCAGAAGACGCAGTCGAGGTTGCACCCGGAGAAGAAAATGGTGCCGCTGCCGCCGCGCCCGAGGAGCACGGGTTCCTCACCGAAGTGAGGGCCGGCGGAGACAATTCTCGCGCGCTCGCCGATGCGACACGCTCCGACCTCGCCGGCGGTACGGTCCACGCCACACCGCCGCGGACACAGGGTGCAGAACTGAATCTTCTCCCGCAGTTTGTCTATTTTTCCGGCAGCCATCGCGAGATTGCTCCAGCCACTGCGTAGCACAAAACCGCCAAGAATATGACGTGACCGAAACCGGCTTCAGTCGCCAGCAGCGGCGTCCCGACCGTCGCAGCCACAGATGCGAAGCCGTTCACCCCCCAGGCCCACGGGACCAGCGGCGGCTGGTTGGCGCTGACTTGCCGCAGCCCCGCGGGGAACATATGGCCCATCGCGAATGCCAGCGGTGCCACGGTTACACAGGCCACCGCGAACCGAAGCGGCATTGCGCGGCCCAGCGTGAGCGCCAGCCAGTCATCCAGCAGGAAGAAATAGGCCAGGGAAAGGAGGACAATCGCCGCTGCCGCGAGGGTGATGATGCGCTTCGGACGCGCCCTCCAGAGCCGGCTGCAGTAACTGCCGAGGCCGCTGAACACCAGGAAGCCACCGATTACGCCCGCCGCGGAATAGATGGGGTGCGCCAGGTAGAGGATGAATTTCTGCAAGAACCCCATCTCCAGGAGCATGAAGCTAAGGCCGAGCAGCAGAAAGTAGCCGAACACCGCGGCCTTGCGTCTGCTCGACAGGAGTGACCTGACCCGTGCGAGCAGTGGCAGGAGTATGAGAACCACGGCGCCAAGCACACCTTGTGCGAGCGCAGCGACCGACATCAGGTATCCGAGTTCGAGGAACGCAGGGGTTCGGCCGCCAACCTGTTCCGCCAGCACCGGCAGCAACTGCCAGCGGAGGGTATGGAAGAAGTACGGCCGGTCGTCCGTTGTGGCGCGCACGTCGAACAGGTACCCCTCCAGAAACGCGTCCCGCTCCCGGCTCAGCAGCGCTATCGCCGCTTCGTGGTAATAAGGGCGCGGCAGCTGGTGGAAGTAATTGACCTTCGGATCGCCGGCGCGGGGCAAATAACAGATGTCGAAGTGGCGCTGCTCGCAGACATTCTGGAGCGTCGCCGCCTGCTCTGCTGTGACCGGGCGGTTGAAGGCCAGCACCGTCGCTGTCGCCCAGTTGCGAATCATCGCCAGGTGAGCCGCCGGGTCGAGGCCCAATTCCCGCAGCGCCGCGGCGGCTGTGTCCAGTGCCCGCAGTTCGGTCCGCGGCGGCGGCAGCGCCCAGCGGGTGATGCAGAGCACACCATCGCCGCTGAGGTGCTCGAGCATCCGGTGGAATGACTCCACTGTGTAGAGGTAGCATTCCTGTGTGGCGTACAGCCCGGCGCCGGACGCCGCAAACGCACCGACAGGTGGTACCTGGATGACGTCGAACTCTCGGTCGGTGGCCGCAAGATACCCCCGCGCCTGCCGATTGATTATGGTGACGGAGGGCTTGAGGTAAATGCTGCCGCCTCTGTGGCGAAGCGGGCCGGTCATGGCGGCGATTATCTGCGGGTTCATTTCGAGCGCCACGGTCTCGGAACTTCGGTGATACAGTGCAAGACCGATGTCGGCGCCGCCACCGGCGCCGATGATGAGCGACCGCGGCCTGCTGAAAAGATGGTATGGAGCCGTCCGCGTCGTCTGGTCCATAAACGCCCAGTCTTCGCGCTTCGGACAATCAAACACGGAACTGAGCTGATCGCCGTCGGTGACGAGAACGACGTGCGGCGGCGCCGAACACCCCAGCTTCAGGCCAGGCGCGTGACGAACGGCCGGGCCTTCGACCACGTCGACGCGGCCAAGCGGGCCTTCCGTCTGATGGATTATCTTCGTGCCCTCCAGGTCCTTGAAGTATGAGAGCATCTTGTATTGCGACAGCGTGGGCTCCCACGGAGCCAGCCAGCATAAAAGAAGAATCGCAACCGCGGCGCCGGCAGAAGTGAGCGCCGGGCTGGCCCGCCGCCACGGCACTAGCCCAGCCGCCCCCACAAATCCCAACCCGGCCAGCGCGGTAAACAACCCCGCGGTGCTCAGCACCTGCATGGCAAGAACAGTGAGCACGGCACCGAGCCCCGACCCGACAAGGTTAGCCGCATAGTGTCCGGCGATGTTCTCGGGCCGATCCATCAGGGCGATGCCTATCACCGCGCCAGCCAGGAAAAACGGCACAAACATCAAGGCCTCGACAGCCAGTACGTTGCCCACCTGAGATAGGTTCCAGGCCAGGAAGTGCACGTCGAGGGGCACCTGCTGCGCGGCGCGCGGCGCCAGCAGCATGCTGAGCGAGAACAGGAGCGCCAAACACCATAGCCACGTGCGCCATCGTGGGAGAATTTTCTCGCGGAGCAACGTCAGCGCAGTCCCGCTGGCGCCAAACCCCAACAGGGCCACGCTTATAACCATGTATGCAAAGTGGTGCCAGAAGCGAAGCGAAAGCGCGCGCCTCAGCGCCAGCTCAAGCCCGATCACCGCCATCGACACGACGGCGACCGCGAGACGTAGGCGGAAGAGCGGCATCGCGTCACTCGGACGATTTGTCCTTGCGGACGAGAGGAACGAACCTAACAGCCATCAGCGAGCGGCTCCGAACCTCCCCCTCCTTGTCCTTCTTGACCAGCATCAGGGATTGGACGGCAAACGGAGCGCCGACTGGTATCACCATTCGCCCACCCGGCTTGAGTTGCTTGATTAGCGGCGGCGGCATCTGGCCCGCGGCGCAGGTGACGATGATCGCGTCGAACGGCGCGTGCTCCTTCCAGCCGTAGTAGCCGTCGCCGTGACGGACGTTGATCGGGTCGTAACCGAGTCGTTTCAGTCGCTTCTGCGCCGCCTCGGCCAGGGGCTTGATAATCTCCACGCTATACACGTGCCGGGTGAACTCGGTCAGCACTGCCGCCTGGTAGCCCGACCCGGTCCCGATCTCCAGCACTTTCGACTCCGGTTTGAGTTTCCGCTGCCGTGTCATCTCCGCCACCATATACGGCTGCGAGATCGTCTGGCCGTGTCCGATGGGGAGCGGTGTGTCCTTGTAGGCGCGCCTCGAATTTGCCTCAGGCACGAATTCGTGGCGAGGGACGCGGGACATCGCCTTGAGCACCGCCTCGTCTTCGAGGGCGTAGCTCTTGATCTTGCGGACCATGGCGTTCCGCTCTTTCTGCCGCTCATCAAACCGGGGCGGGGTCCATTCTTCCTTCGACTCCGCCTGGGGCTCCTCCGACGCAGCGCACATGCCTGGCTGAGCCAACCCCAGCCCTGCCAGAGCAACAAGTAGTATCCAGCGCAGCGCTCGGCCCGACTTGAGCAGCGGTTTCTGTTCACCGTTGAATTTTCCCATGGCTAAACTCCAGATGAAAGAAGATGACAGGGCGTGCCACATTCACGCCTCACCTAAGTTAATTATGCGGGAATGTGCTGGGAAAGCAAACAAGTTCGCGCCGTCACCGGCGCAAGGCAGATTTCCCCAGGTTGCCAGTATTGGGCGCCGGTTAGCTGATTACCGTTTGTATGTCACGGCCTCGCAGGAAGGTCCCGTGATGGTGGTACCCATCCTTCCGGGTTCGGTTCGTGGCCGACTGGAACGGAGCAGAGCTAGAAAGCCGGCGGCGGCATTGGCGGTGTATCTGCCGGTGGTCTGGGCGGGGCATTCCTCATCCTGTTCATCCTCTCCTCCATCATTTTCTGCATTTTTACCTTGACTGCGTCGGCAATGTCACGGACCGGCTTGATGGGGACGTGCACCGTGAGGGTTGCTCGGCAGCCCTCGATGTGCACCGCGCCGGAGATGAGTTCTTCGTCGGGGGGAAGTTCGGCCCGCGTGGGGAGAAACTGCATCGGCATCATCATGGGTCCCATCTTCTGCGACATCGCTTTGGCGATTGATTCGAGCTTGCCGAAGAGCGAGGTATGGGAAAAGGCGCAGAACCCTTCCGGATGCTCGGCAAGGACGGCATGGTATTCGGGTGTGTTGCCGAGCCCGTTCGCACCGGCGGACCTTATCAGTTCGATTTCCTTGTTGATGAGTTCGGCGTGGTGCAGCCCATAGGCCGATGCCGCCAGGTTTCTCCCGTAAACGGTCTCAATTACCATCTTGCCCTCATGCCCGAACGCCGTCTTCATTTGCTCGGCGAAGCCTTCTTTCATCTTCGCCCTCATCACGGGCGGGAACGGTAGGGCGGCGACCAGTCTGTCGAGGTCCACGCTGATTTCCAGTTTGTCAATCGGGATGTCCTTGTACACCCGGTGCTTCTCGGTAAGTTGCAGTGCGACGCCGTATTTTTTCATCAACTTACCCAAGGCTCCTTTTTCGGCCAGCGCGTAAACTTCCCTGGCGCAGGCGCGGGCTGTATCTCGGTCCCTGATTCCTTGTAGTCCGATCCCGCCGAGTCCGCCCTCGACGGGGACTTCGGCGCTTGCGGCCAGGCCAGAAAAGGATTTGGCCGACCGGACGAGCGTTCTCCGAATGGTGTTGGTCTCTGCCTCGCTCAGACCGAAAATATCGCAAGCAATTACGGCAAGGCCGCCGACGAGTTCGGCCATGCTGTGGGGGTCATACGACATAAGCCAGGAACTCACCGCATTGGGGGGGAGGAAGTTCGCCAGTTCCCTGCTCACCGGTCGGTCGCTCTTTTTGAGGAACGCAGCGAAGGCCGAACCGGGCGTTGCTTCGACCGCAGACCTCAACCTTATTCTCTGGCCGTTGACGCTGAGCCCGAGTTCGGCGAGGCCGACCTGCTGCTCGACGGCGGCAACGAACGCAGCCGCGTAGCCGAGCGCCCGCAGTACCTCCTGCTGGCCCGGCTTGGGCTCAGCGGCCAACTCGGCTTTTGCCTCCTCCAGCGCCCTCAGTGCATCCTGCTGGCCCGGCTTGGGCTCAGCGGCGAACTCGGCCTTTGCTTCATCCAGCGCTTCTTGTATGTCTTTCCTGTATCGTTTTACCAGGACACCGACGTGAGTTGTTGCGACCGCCATGTCCTGCATGTCCGCGGTCGGTATCACCCTCAGCCCCGCGCCCTTCAGATACTGCGCAACTTCCGCCACACCGTCGGGGTCCTGCGAGACAACGCCGAGTCTGCCGACGGCGCGAACAGGCGCCCTCTTTACCCCCCCATTCTTGAACATATTAGGGTCCTTCAGCGTGAACATAACGACGAGAGGAACGGAGAGTTTCTCCGGATCAAGGATTAGAAATGCCACCGGGCCGGTTCTGTCGATGCCGCGGAACTTCTCGAGCGCCTTGTTCACCCCTTGCTCAAGCATTAGTGCAACGTCGGGCGAAAACCCGGAAACTAATTGGCTTACCGCCTTAATAGCCGTGTCGATGCTCTTGACTCGGATTGTCACGATGGTGTTCTTGCTCCCCAGCGGGAGTTTACTGCCCGCCGCACCCTTTGCAGAATTGAACGAGAGCCCTGCGACGACCACGGTAGCGGCCAACACGGCGCACACTTTTGTCCTGAGCCTCATCATGTCACACACTCCTTTTCTGGTTATACCTCTCCGGTGACAAAAAACGCCCTGCTGAGGAAGGCGTTTCTAGATGTACCGGATTTTACCGCACATATTCGCGGTGTCAATGAAAAACTATATCAACAAATCCTTGGCAGCAATTCGCCCCGCGGCGCGTCAACAAGGCGCTGGCCCAGTGCGGTCGATAAGGTAACAGGGAAAGCCGCTTTCGAGACGACCCTGCCTATCCGGGTTGCCTCGCGCCCGTATTGGTGCGAACGCAGAATCTCGACAGCGCGGTCGGCTTGGGCGTCCGGGAGCACGATGAGGGCGTTGCCTTCGTTAGGCATCTCGAGCGGGTCGGTTCCGAGCAGCGCACATGCCCCCTCGACTACATCAGGTATCGGCAAGGCGACCTCGTCCAGCACCATTCCGACCCCCGAGGCTGCGGACATCTCGTGCAGGGCGGCGGCGCAGCCGCCCCGCGTAGGGTCGCGCATCGCGTGCACCTGCAACTCGCTGACCACCGGGCCGAGCATTCGGTTCAGTGGGGCTACGTCGGAGGCGGCCGAACTGGCGAAGCCCAGGCGCTCACGCGCCGCCATCACCGCCACCCCGTGCAGCCCGATGGGGCCTGTCACAATAATGGCGTCGCCGGGCGCGGCATTGTGCACCGAAACGTTCACCCCGTCCGCGATTTCCCCGATGCCGGAAGTAGTAACGTAGAGCTGGTCCGCTTTGCCGCGTTCGACCACCTTGGTGTCGCCGCAAGCGACGACGACGCCCGCCTCGTCGGCCGCCGCGCCGCCCGCCGCCCGCCTACGCCGGCGCCGGTCGCGGTGCAGCCCTTCCGCGCTGCCGCGGGCCAGAGCAAGATACTGCGGTTG
>JAUWIN010000042.1 GCA_030605345.1 Candidatus Brocadiia bacterium | reverse complement strand
GGGGCCTGCCCGTGGTAGCGCCGAACTCCGCCCCGCGCTGGCGCAGGCGGGTGCTGGTTTCGCCATCAAGTTCCGTGGGGAACGGGCCGCCGCCGACCCGCGTGGTGTAGGCTTTGAGCACGCCGACTACCCGCCCCAACTCCCGGGGCGGGACCCCGCAGCCCGTGGCCATTCCACCGGCCGAGGTATTCGAAGATGTATTGAATGGATAGGTGCCGAAGTCCACATCCAGCAGACTTCCCTGGGCACCTTCAAACAGGATGCTCTTGCCGGAGCGAGAGGCCTGGTTGAGGAACTCCACGGTGTCACCCACCATCGGCCTTATGGCTTCTCCGTTGCTGAGCGCCCACTGCATCACTTCGACCGGGTCAAGGGGCTCGGCGCCATAGACGTTTTGCAGTATCTTGTTGACCAGCGGGATACGGCGCTCGAGAATTGTGCGGCAGGTGCGGGGGTCGGTGAAGTCACCGATGCGTATCCCCTCTCTCGCGGCCTTGTCGGCGTATGCGGGGCCGATCCCACGGAGGGTTGTTCCGAGCTTATGTTCGCCCAGCGCCTCCTCGCTCGCTCCATCCAGGGCCTTGTGATACGGCATCACCACGTGTGCCCGGTCGCTTATGAGGATTCTCCCATCGCACTCGATACCGCGCCGGCGCAGTTCCTCCACCTCCTGAAGTAACCCCTCCGGATCGACAACCACGCCGTTGCCGACAATGCACGTTACCCCCTCGCGGAGGATTCCGGAAGGGATGAGATGGAGCACAAATTTTTCCTCGCCGATCACGACCGTGTGGCCGGCGTTGCTGCCGCCCTGGGCGCGGACTACGATGTCGAAGTCCTTCGATAGCAGGTCGATAATCTTCCCTTTTCCCTCGTCGCCCCATTGCATGCCGACGACGCAGCAATTTTGCTCGTTCATTTCATCTCTCAGAAATGGTGGCGCAATAAACTCGTCGGTCAGCAGGTAGTATATTCTCCGTTTCAGGCCAAGTCAACAAGTGTTGAGGCCGCAGCGCTTCCACCTTGGCGAGGTTGACCCTCTGCGCCGGAGTTGGTAGTATTCTTCGTCTATGAAAGAGGTGACTGCGGCTAGAACTGCCGACGCGGAAAGGCTCCGCAACTATCTGCGCGACGAATCGTCCACGTTTTACGGCCACGCCGACGAGCTGTTTCTTCCGGCGAATCAGGCGGAACTTGCCGACGTCGTGCGCGCGGCGAACGAGTCGCACATGCTGCTCACGGTCTCCGGCGGCGGCACCAGCATCACCGGCTCGCGGGTCCCCACGAACGGCGGGGCGGTGGTCTCGGTCGAGCGGATGACGAGCACGGGCCGAGAGCCGCCCACCGGCTTCAAAGAGGTCCACGGGGCTGGTTTCGATATCCTGCTGAATGCGGCCGACAAGACGGCAATTGTCCCCCCGGCAATCACGCTGTCGGCGCTGGACGAAATACTGGCGAGGTCCGGACTGCTCTACCCTCCAGACCCCACCGAGATGTCGGCGACGATGGGCGGGACAGTTGCGACGAATGCCTCTGGCGCAAGGTCCTTTCACTACGGTCCGACACGGGCCTGGATTCGGCGACTCCGTGTGGTGCTGCCAACGGGGGAGATGGCCGAACTGCACCGGGGAGAACCGGCTGCGAAGAAGGGGACGGTCCATTTTACAGCGGCTGGACGGACGGTCGGAGTGCCCCTGCCACCATCGGGCGAATATGACATGCCCCGCACCAAGAACGCGGCAGGGCTTTATTTGGCGCCGGGGATGGAGCCGATAGACCTTTTCATCGGCTGCGAAGGGCTGCTGGGCGTGGTCAGCGAGGTTCAGGTTGACCTGGTCGAGCGCCCGGACCAGACGCTTACAGTGGTTGCGTATTTCGGATCGTGCGACGATGCCTTCGGTTTCGTCGATGCTGCGGTGTCCGACAGCCTGAAACTTGCTGAAGTTCCCCACTTCCTTTCACTCGAGTACTTCGACCGCCGTTCGCTCGATTTCATGCGGGAGGCGCACCCGCACATCCCGAAGAAGAATGTCGCGGCCGCAGTTTTGTTCGAGGTCCCGTACAGCGAATTCGAGCGGCACAATCCGTATCCGGACACCTGTATGTTGTCGGAGGTGGAAGAGGCGCTGGCGAAACACCGGGTGGTGTCCAACTGGGCCGTCCCCGGCGCGAGGCGCGAGGAAGTTCGGTTGTTCCGTCATTCATTGCCGGAAGCGGTCAATGACTTCGTGCGCAGGCGTAGCGGAAAGATTGGCAGCGACATGGCCGTGCCGCACGAGCAGTTCCGCCAGATGATGCGTGCATACGAAGGCGAGTCGGCGGCCTGCGGCGTGCGGTTCCTCATGTTCGGGCACATCGGGGACGATCACATCCACCTTAACTATTTGCCCGAGAATGATGAAGAGGCGGAGCGGGCGAAGATGGCCTATTCCCGGCTCGCCAAGACCGCGGTCGGTCTCGGCGGCACCATCTCTGCCGAGCACGGCGTTGGGAAGAAATGCATCCTCGGTGAAAACGGGCGCTTGATCCCGTATCTCCAGGTGCTTTACGGCGTTCGCGGTCTGCGGGCGATTGCGAGGGTGAAGAAGGCGCTCGATCCGAACGGCATCCTCAATGTCGGCAACATGGTTCCCCCGGAGATGCTGACCTGATGGATATCGTCCTTCTTGCCAAGTTCGTGCCAGATATCGACCGAATTCCGGCCGACGCTTGGGACCGCGAACGCGGCCCCCTTGTTCGCTCCCGGCTTGAGATGGCGTTTAATCCGCTTGACCGTGCGGCGCTCCGCATGGCCTTGGAAATCAAGGCCCGGCGCACGGGGATGCGGATTGTGGCGCTGTCGATGGGTCCTCCGGGGGCTAAGAAGATTCTCACGGAGGCTATCGCGTATGGTGCTGACAGCGCCGTGCTGCTGACCGACCGGCGGTTCGCGGGCGCGGACACCATTGCGACCGCCTACACGCTTTCTCGGGCCATAAAGAGCATGTCGGCCGCTGGAATTATTGACGCTGATTTCGCCGTCCTGTGTGGAATGCAGTCGCCGGACGGCGACACCGCCCAAGTCCCGGCACAGACCGCCTGTTTTCTCGACGGCCCGCTCTATCCTTATGTCTGTGGCCTCGACGTGGACGAGGAGAAAATAGAATTTAAATGCCTCAATTCCGTCGGGTTCCAGCGCGTCGTCCCCGGCCGGGGGCCGTTTGTCGCAACTGCTACGCGGCTCTGCCCGGACCTCCCGTTCTACGTGGACCTCGCCGCTATGCGCCGCGCCAACGAGACCCAGGTGCTGGTGTGGGGTAAGGATGACGTGGAGCTAGATAACCGGCGCATCGGGTTGGAAGGTTCCCGCACCCGCGTGATAGAGATATTCGAGCCCCAGCGCAAACATCAGGCGTGCGAGGTGCTCGAGGCCGAGGGCGAAGATTTTGCTGCCCGCTCCGCGGAGCTCCTCCGCCGGTTGAAGACCTCGTTCAGCACCTCGGAAGCGGGCGGACGGGCACAGGCCGAAGCCGAGCCCGCCGTGGTGCCCGGGCGGAACTACTACACCGGGGACTGCGTTGCTCTGTGGGAGTTCGCTGGCAGGCGGCTGGCACCGGTGTCGTTCGAGACGGCGTCCGCCGCCGCCCGCATGGCCCGGAAACTGCGATGCGGCTCGGCGGCCGTCGTGATCGGACCGGAGGACAGGCGGGCTGTCGAAGACCTTCAGGCGCACGGTGCGGGAAAGGTATATTTTGTTGAGGGAGTCGAGACGGAGAAGTTCCGGGTCCGCCAACAAGCTAAGGCGATTGCGGCGTTGGTGCGCAAGCTGCGCCCGCAGGTCGTCATCGTACCCGCCACGCTGACCGGCCGGGTGCTCGCACCGTACGTATCGGCGCAACTGGACTGCGGCCTGACGGCCGATTGCTCTGCTCTACATGTGGCGGATTTCAACAGGGCCCACGTGCGCGCCAAGAACGTTCTTTATCAGACCCGGCCGGCGCTCGGCGGAAATATCATGGCCACCATTGTCTCCATTTATGAGCAGCCCGGCGGCGGCCGTCCCCAAATGGCGACCGTCCGGCCGGGGGCGCTGCCTGTGCGGAAAGCGCCCGCCGAAACCTGCACGGTTGAGGTGTTCCGAGCGCCAGAACTGCGGGAGGATTTCGGGGACTCGATCAGAGTAGAGCGTCGGGCGGAGGAAGAGAAAGAGATCGACCTGGAGGATTTCGAGGTCATCGTGTGTGTGGGGATGGGTGTTGGCGACCGCCAAACCATAGCCGAAGTTGTCGAGCCGTTCCGCGCCGCACTCGAGCGGTTCCTGGCGACACCAGTTGGGCTGGGTTGTTCCAGGGCGATAGTCGACGCGGGTGTGCTGCCGCATTCGCATCAGATCGGCCAGACGGGGGTGGTGGTCAAGCCGAAGATTTATTTCGGGCTGGGCGTCAGCGGCGCTATACAACACAAGCTCGGGATGGAGAACTCACGGACCATTGTGAGCATCAACCGGGACCCAGCGGCTTCCATCCACGGCTTCGCAGACCACGCAGTTGTGGGCGAGGTCAACAGCATAGTCCCCAGATTGACCAAGGCGATGGGAGGGCTTGGGGGATAGTTTCTTATTCTTTTTCTTTGTCAAGCGTGAGGATAATCTTTTTCATCTGAGCCGGGTCCAGCGTGGCTTCGGAGTCTGCGAACGGATGCATGCCCTTCCAGATGATGTCCTTTTTACTGTCGATTGCGCCTTCGATCGTCTTGCCGTCCGTGGCGGTCAACCTGACTTTGATTTCCCCGCCCTCGGTGTCCACCGAAAGGAACTCTATCTCCGCCAGTTTTTCGACCAGCACTTTGAGGTGCAGCCTGTCCGTCTTTACAGGAAGTGCCTTCAGTCTGGTGTATGACGAGCCGAACAGGGTTGACTCCTCAACCCCGATTTCGAAGTCCCTCAGTTCGACCTTCGCGTCGTTCTTGTAAACAACGACAAACGGCTTTCCTTTCTTCTCGGCGGCAGATGCGGCAGAGGTGCACAGAACTGCGACCAGCGCAATGGCGACCGCCGTCGGTCTCATCATTCGCATTGCATATCTCCCTGGTAAAAAATGGTGCCCGTTGTTTGACGCACCAATTAGAACACTTGGATTGGCTGCGGGTCAAGCGTTTTCCGGCGATAGCCGCCCCAGCAGCACCCCGGGCGCGGCGCCGGTGACTACCACCGGTACCATCTGATTGCGGAGTTTGTCCGAGCCGTCGAACAGGACGCGGAGGTATCGGGCGGTGTAACCACACAGCCTGCCGGACCGATGCCGCCGGGTTTCGGCCAGCACAACGACGGTGGCACCAATGAATTGTTGCTTGTATTCAAGCGCCAGCTCTGACGCCAGTTTTCCGAGATGTTTCTTTCTGTCGGTAATAACCGACTCCGGACATTTGGGCTCGAGTCTTTCCGCTGCTGTGCCTGGGCGAGCGCTGTATGGAAAGATGTGTATCCGGCTGACGCCGACCGCCTTGCACACCGCCACGGTCTCCGCGAACTCCTTATCTGTCTCCCCGGGGAACCCGACAATCACATCAGTGGTGACTGCCGGGCGGTCGAGCACATTCCGCACGCGGGCTATGGCGCGGATGAACTCGCCGGCTGTGTAGGGGCGGTTCATCTTTTCCAGCACGCGGTCGCTGCCGCTCTGGAGTGGGATGTGAAAGTGGGGACAAAATCTCGGCGAGGCGGCGGCCAGTTGGATTAATTCCGGCGAGACCTCGGTGACTTCGAGCGAGCTAAGCCGGACGCGGCCCAGCGATGGGACATCAAGCACCCGGCGGACCAGCGCCGCGAGGCCGGCGGCAGAGGCGTCGCGGTAAAGCCCAATGTGTATGCCGGTCAAGACGATTTCTCTGAAGCGGGGCGCAAGCCGTCGCACCTCGTCGAGCACCTGGCTGACAGGTCTGCTGCGAGATTTCCCTCGCACCAGTGGCACGATGCAGTATGCGCACCGGGCGTTGCAGCCTTCTTGTATTTTGACAAAGGCCCGCGTGTGCCCTGCAAAATCTGAGATGCCTGTTGCCCACAACGGGGTGTCCGACTGTCCGGACGGAGGGGCAGGCTCCTCCGCAGTGTCGGAACCGATGAGGCTGGCGATATTCGCCTTATCTTCGTTACGGAGGACTCTCCACACGCCGGGCAGGCTGGCGAGTTCGTCCGGATCGCGGTTGACGGTGCAGCCGATTACCACGATTCTGCAATTGGGGGTCTCGCGGTTGATGCGCCGAATGAGCCTGCGCGCCTTCGCGTCCGCCGTCCGGGTCACGGTGCAGGTGTTAACAATAGCGATGTCAGGTCGCTGTCCCCGAGCCTTCTCCTCGTATCCGGCAGCAAGCAGCGCCTCGCGCATAACCTGGCTGTCGTATTGATTGACCTTGCAGCCGAACGTTGCAATATAGAACGAGCGGTTCACACAGTTTTCCACTCAAGCCGCGCAGGATAAATATTGCAGATCCGACGTGGCAGCCCTGCGGGGTTAAATTATATGGAAATGCTTGTGGGGCGAGCAACGGAGCTGCGGCCCGGATTATGGCGAGTACTTTACGTCCTCGGTTAGGCCGGGGTGAGCTGCTTCCGCCCGCGCCGCCGGCGGCGGTTGATAGTCTTACGGCCGTCGGCCACCTTCATACGGGCGCGAAAGCCCTGTTTCTTGACCTTTTTCAGATTGCTGTTGCGGCGTTTTATCTTCATCGGTTCTCAATCACATGAAGTTTTTAATATTTTACCAGTACGCCCGACCTTTGTCAAATTATCTCAACGAAGCGGACCCAATACCCGAGGTCGAGACAGGGCCGGCGTCCCTTGCTGAACAATCTCGCCTGCCACGAGAATGGTACCGAGCGTTGACCGCCCGCGGCTAAATTGCTACAGTTCTACCGGGCGGAATACTGCGATGACCAATCCATTGAACAAGGCAAAGCAAGCCGGCGCTGTCTGGTGCGTATTGACCTTGGCGTTTGTAATCAGGGCTTTGCTTCCCGTTACGGCCGCGGTGACAACAGCCGACCGAGAGGTATTCCACTCGCCGGACACGGCCTCGTACACGGCGCTGACGTGTGAACTGGCAGAGACCGGCCGCTTCGCCCGACACGGCGAGCCGGAGATCGTCCGGACGCCCGGATACCCGCTCCTACTGCTGCCCGGAATCGTCATCGGTCGGCCCGAACTCATCACAATTGCATTGCAGGTTATCCTGAGTTGCCTGACGGCTTACCTGGTCTATAGAATCGCTCTGCTACTTTTTGAGAGCCGTCGTATCGCCACGGTATGCTGTCTTTTGTACGCGGTGGAACCGCTCTCGGTCGTGTACACGAGCAAGCTCCTTACCGAGACCCTGTTTACGTGCGCGACGGCTCTGTTTGTGTTGTATTTGGCGAAATACTTGAAGAATGGCGGCCTGCGGCATGTTGTCATCTCGGCCGCTGCGCTGTCCGCGTCCGTGTATGTGCGGCCGATAAGTTACTTCCTGCCTGCACTGGTGGCTATCGGGCTGTTGCTCCGCGCCCTGCGTGGGGGGCCGGAGGGCCGCCGACTGCTCGGCCACGCGTGTGTGTTCTTCGTCGTTTCGATGGGGGCAGTGGGACTGTGGCAGGTAAGGAACGCGGTCTTGGCTGGATACGGGGGTTTCTCCGCGACGGCCGACATCAACCTGTATTTCTACCAGGGAGCTTCGGTCTTGGCGGCGGAACGCGCCTGCCCGTACTACCAGGTGCAGGAGGAGATGGGATACGGCGACGAAAACGCGTATCTTCAAAATCACCCTCAACAGCGACAATGGGGCCGGGCCGAACGATACCGCTACATGCGCCGGCAGGGTGCGAGCACTCTGGTCAGTCATCCTTTGACTTACCTGAATATTCATTTGAAAGGAATGGCGCGGGCGTTATTTGATCCCGGGGCGTTTGCGTATCTCAAATTGTTCAAGTTGTATCCGCGGTCTGGCGGATTGCTGGGGATGGCAGTTGACAGGGGCGTTGTGAAAACCGCTTTTTATCTTTTCAACCATAAACCATTGGTATTCTGGAGTAACGTCTTGCTGGGGGTGGTGCTGGGCTTTTATCTGCTGCTTGCGGCGGTCGGGCTGTTTTCAAAGGCCGTGCTGAAAAACCGCGCCGCGGTGATGATATTCCTGATTGGGGTTTATTTCTTAGCGCTCAGCGGGGGACCACAGGCGGAGGGTAGGTTCAGGCACCCCGTAATGCCAATGGTCTGTGTTCTCGCCGGTCTCGGTCTTTCGCTCGTTCAGGCATGGTGGCGGCGAAGGAGAAGCTCACACGGCGGCGGGAAAGCTGTTTGACCGCTCGGACAGGGCGTCGGCGTTCGTGTTAAGTCGGGTTGGGGACGAACGCTCCGCCCCGGCACCGCTTGAGGTAATTCAGGCCGTGGACCTGCCCGGTCATTTCGAGTTCGCCGCTATACACCGGGTCGTGCCAGCCTTCGATGTCGATGCTGCCCTCGAAACCGCCGCGGCGCAGTTCGCTGATGATGTCCGCCCAGTTGCTGTCTCCGAAGCCAGGGGTGCGATGGAACGCGAACTGTTTGGGGCCGCCAATTCCGTGCTGGCGAACCACATCCCACAGGATAGTTGCGTCCTTGCCGTGAACGTGGAAGATTTTGCTGACCCACCTACGGAGCTGCGGCATTGGATCGATCAGCTTGACCATCTGATGGCACGGCTCCCATTCGAGGCCGATGTTGTCCATTGGGAGAGCATCAAACATCAATTCCCAGGCGTCCGGGCCTTGCGCGATGTTGCAGCCTCCGCTTCGCCAGTCGCCGCCCATCTCGCAGTTCTCGAATACTAACCTCACGCCCTTATCGGCGGCGCGCTTTCCCAGCGGCGTGAACACTTTTTTGTATCGGGGGATGTTCTCGTCGATGGACTTGTCGGTGATGCGGCCTGCGAAGCCGCCCACGATGTCGCAGTTGAACAGGTGAGCCGAGTCGATGAGTTTTTGCCAGGCCGTTTGCGTTTTCTTCGCCTGTTGGTTACTCGCCAGCGGGTTACCGAAAACGCACAGGCTGCTGATTACTGCGTCAGTGTCGGCGAGGGCCTCGTTCACTTCGTCCGCCAGGCGCTTCAGATTACACCCGCCCACCGTCTCCCAGAACGTGATAGAGAACGATTCGAACCCATGCGGCAGGATCTGCCGGATGTAGTCGGCGACGTTGCCGGCGCCGTTTACGAGTGTGCCGATCCGAATGGTCTGTTCCATGTCATGCCCTTCTCTTCTGAGCGTCGTGTCATAGCGACGGCGCCGACGCGGCGCCGCCGGGGCGGAATTATGCGCCGCTGCGTGGGTAATGTCAAGCCAGAGGACTCATAAAGACGCGAAGTTCTTGAAGTTGCCGGAGAACATCGCCGTCACGTCGCGCTCTATGTCGGATTTTCTCACCGCCCAGCCGGCATCCATCAGGTCGCGGTACTTCGCCGTCAGTACCTCGGCGATGACCTTGCGGGAGTGCTCCCATTTGTAAACCAGCTGGTCGAGGACGCGGGCGTCGGAATGCTGTGGGACGAACCGCGGCCCGAGCAACTCTATACGCTCGCAAGTGATTTCAGCAATGACGCTGGGCAGGTTGAGGAACCACCAGCAGCCGAACACCAGGAGATTGTGAAACTTCCTCGCGGTGACGCAGAGTTCGTGCTGATTCTCGCGTGAGAGATACGTGACGAGGAACTTGTTTTCCGGGTTCCGCTGGCACAGGCGTTCGAGCGCGCCGATGTCGGCCTTGCCGACGCCGTCCCCGGCAACGTGAAGGTCAGGGTTGATGAGTTTTTTCACCCCGACCATCATGGCGAAGGGGATGCCGCGCTGGCGTGAGAAGGGGAGAATGCAGTTGTCGAGGAGAATGCCGCGTTCTGATTTCTCCGGATACTCAAAGGAAGGTGGCAGCGAAGCGGCCGTATAGACCGGCTCCATGATGTCGGCCTGGTCGGCCAGGAATCGGCGGACTTCCCGGCAAGTCGCTGTATCGGGCTTCACTTTGACCTTGTAGCCGGCCTTGCTGAGGCGGGGGACGGCGTCTCCCCACTGGTTGAGCAGGGGGTCGATTCGCATCGCAGCGAGGAACCGTGGGTCACGTTTCCTGCGTTTCGCCCATACTGTTTGTTCTTCGTGGTCGAACACGTTATTGGTCATTACGACCGCCTCGAGGTTGGCATTGTCGAACACCGTATCGATGTATTCCTCGACCGTTATGGATTTGAAGTGCTGGCGGAGCCTGTTGAGCGTGACCGTTCTGGGGTCAAAGCCGAGGTTTCTGATGGTGGTGACGACGCCGCGAGTGGCCTCGGAGACGGGGGTAGCTTTCTGGAACAGATGCTCCCAGACGTATTCTGCCTGTTTGGGTTTCGGCATGGCCCAGAATTTCTCGTATGGCATGGGCGCCTGAAGGAATGTCTCGCAGACCAGGTAGTGGTAGGTGAGGAGCTCGTCAATCCCCCAGAGCAGGAGGTCCCCGAACTCCGCACTGTAAAGGTGGGTGTGAACGTCGAGAACTTTGGTTTTTTGGACTATTGATGAAACCACACTTGCCAGTTCGGATTTTTTCATCCCTCAGTTCCTTTCCACCTGTGGGGTGCGAGCAACAATTTCCCCAGAATGATACGTTTGCTTGTCGATCCGGTCAACCGGATGATGGGATGGGCGAGATGACGGGCGACCGGGTTCGGCGGCTACTACGCCGGTTCGCGCTTGGTGCGGCTCTTGGCGGAGACTTCATAGACGCTCCGCTCGCCGCGGACAACCGCGCCGTTGATGACGTAGTCGGTGATGTCTTTGTGCGAGGACAACTCGTACATGATGTCGAGCAACAGTTCCTCGATGACGCCCCTCAGTGCCCGGGCGCCGGTGTCTCTTTCCTTGGCTTTGCGGACGACCTCGCGGAGCGCGTCCTCAGTGAACCGGAGGCTGCACTTCTCCATTTCGAAGAACTTTTCGTACTGGCGTATCAGAGCGTTCTTTGGTTCCAGCAGGACGGTCACCAGTTCGTCCTCGGACAGCGGCCGCAGCGCAGAGATGATGGGCATCCGGCCGATGAACTCAGGGATAAGGCCATATTCGAGGAGGTCTTCGGGAGTGACTCGGGCGAGCAGTTCGCCGCGTCGGGTCTCATCTGTCCCAGACACCTCGCGGTTAAACCCGATAAGCTTGTGGCCGATGCGGCGGCTGATGATGTTTTCGATCCCACTGAAGGTCCCGCTGCAAATGAACAGGATCTGCGAGGTGTCGATCTGGATGTATTGCTGCTCCGGATGCTTGCGACCGCCTTGTGGCGGGACGTTGGCAATGGTGCCTTCGAGCATCTTGAGCAGGGACTGCTGGACGCCCTCGCCGGAGACGTCGCGCGTGATCGAGACGTTGTGGGAGGTCCTGCCGATCTTGTCGATCTCGTCGATAAATACGATTCCTTGCTGTGCGCGGGCGGGGACGAAGTTGCAGTTTTGTAGCAGTCTCAGCAGGAGGTTTTCTATGTCTTCCCCCACATAGCCCGCTTCGGTGAGCGTGGTTGCATCGCCGATGGCAAAGGGGACGTCGAGGATCTTGGCCAGTGTCCGGGCCATCAGGGTCTTGCCGCTGCCGGTGGGTCCAAGGAGCAGGATGTTGCTCTTTTCCAGTTCGACGTCGCTGGTGTCCACGCCCGCCAGGAGGCGCTTGTAGTGGTTGTAAACGGCGACCGAAAGGACCTTCTTCGGCGTCTCCTGGCCGACCACGTACTGGTCGAGTTTTTTCTTGATTTCGATAGGCGTGGACAGGCGCCGCAGGCTGAGCTTTGGTTGCGGCTCTACTGGCTCTTCCGGCACTGCATCGAAACCCAAGATGGTGCTGCACACCTCTACGCACTCGTTACAGATGCACGCGCCCTTGGGCGAAGGGATGAGCATGTCGACTTCGTCGGCGGACTTGCCACAGAAGGAACAGCGCTGCATTTCGGGCGGCTTCGACTCCCGACGTTTCCCCTGCTTTTTGCCCATACCCGTCTATCCTTTCGAGTATTTCAGCACCTCGTCGATAACGCCGTAGTTCTTTGCCTCCTCGGCCGTCATTATGAAATCCCTGTCAGTATCCTTTTCGATCTTTTCGATGGGCTGTCCAGTATGAAATGAAAGAATTTCATTGATCCGCTGCTTTGTCTTCAGGATGTCCTCGGCGTGGATTTTGACGTCGGACGCAGGGCCGCCGATCCCCGAGGACCAGGGCTGGTGCAGCATGATTTTCGCGTTGGGAAGAGCGAAGCGCTTCCCCTTTTCTCCTGCGGCCAGCAGCACCGCTCCCATACTGGCGGCGAGCCCGACGCAGTAGGTGGCAACTTCGCACCTCACGAACCGCATGGTGTCGTATATCGCCAGGCCGGCGTCAACCGTACCGCCGGGGGTATTGAGGTACACGTCGATCTGGGCCTTGGCCTTGTCGGTTTGAAGGAAAAGCATTTGGCCGATGATCAGGTTCGACACCACCCTGTCCAAGGTGTTGCCGATGAAGACGATTCTGTCTTTGAGGAGCCTCGAGAACACGTCCCAGTGGGTCAGGTGCTCGCTGGATTTTTCGACCACGCTGGGGCTGATGAGCGGCTCCTGGCTAAAATTGACGGGAGAGTCCATTTCGGTGCCTCCTGGTTGTTATTTGTCAGATTCCTCATCTCCGGACGAGTTTGCCTTCTTGACGTCCGCTTTTTCCAGCAAAAAATCCTTTACCTTCTCCTCGCGCATGTCAGCGCGCAATTCGGACAGGCGGCCGCTGTTCTCCAGTTCCCGGCTCACTTGGCTCGGCGAGCGTTTGTAGTTAGCCGCGATCACCTCGATGCGGGCGTTGACTTCTTCTTCCGTGGCGAAGATCCGTTCCTTCTCCGCTATTTTGTCCAGAATGAAATACAGCTTCGCCGCTTTTTCGGTGGGTTCCCGCGACTCGCTCTTTAGCTTCTCCAGGTCCTCCGGGCCTTCCGACGCAGCACCCTGTTGCCGCAGGGCCAAGCTGCGGCGGACCGCCGACCTTGCTGCCATCTCGTTGATGATGTCTTCGGGCAGCTCGAAATCGACCTTCGCCAAAAGTTTGTCGGTAAGTTGCTCCTTAAGCTTCTCCCGCGCCTCACGCCGTTTTTGACGCTCTACGGAGGACTTGACCTCCTGGCGAAACTCATCGAGTGATTCGAACCCAATTTTTTGTACCCACTCCTCGGTCAGTTCGGGTAGGACGGGCCTTCGGATTTCTTCCACCGTCAGCGCCAGGGTCATCTCGGCGCCGCGCTTGGCTTCATCGGGGTACCCTTCAGGCAACTTGACTTTTGCCTCAACCGTCTCGCCCACGCTGGCGCTAGTGGCGAACTTGGTGCTTTCGTCCTCATCCATGCCGATGAGCATGTGCTCCCCGACGATGAACTGGTGGTTGGTGATGTCCCTGTACACCTCCTCGCCTTGGCGCAGCACGATGTGGGCCATAACCACGTCTTGCTCTTGGGGCGAGCCGGCGTCGATTTTCTTCAGGTTGGCGTAGCGCCTGCGGACATACGCGATTTGCTCGTCCATCTCGGCCTCAGTCGGTTCGGAGAAAGGTTCCTCCAACTCGAGACCAATATAGTCCTCAATCTCAAAGTCAGGGTGGACCTCTACGGTAACTCCAAAAGTCAGGGGTTTCCCGGGTTCAAACTCAATTCCCTCGTCGAATTTTGGGGTACCGAGCGGCTTGAGCTCCTGCTCCTTAAGGGCCTGTTGAAACGATTCCGAAAGCAACGCCGTCTTAGTGTCGTCGTTCACCTGCGCGCCGAACTTGCCCTCCATCAGCCACCGCGGCACGCGGCCTTTCCGAAATCCTGGAACCACCACGGTCTCATTCAGGTGGTTGTAGGTTTTTTCGAGTTCTTCAGCCACCGTCTCTGTAGGGACTTCGATTTTGAGGAGCTTCTTGCAGGGGCCAACGTCTTCGACTTGAACTTCCATCAGGAACCAATCCTCCAGAGTTGCCGCGGACAACCTGTTCCAGGCTTACCGGACCGGTAAGATGTACAGTGGAGCGGGCGAACGGATTCGAACCGTCGACAACCACGTTGGCAACGTGGTGCTCTACCAGCTGAGCTACGCCCGCAAACCGGAGTGATTATAGCAACGCTCGCTGATTATGTCAACTGCGGCTCGCCGGGTCGCCGGGCTCGGCGCGTTTTTTCTTGATTGTACCGCTCAACCCAACTAAAATACGTTAGAGTTCACAGCGATGTGACCTGCAGTCGGCAGGGTTGAGCGAGCGGACTAATGTCGGACCCAGAACCCGAGTCCAATCATTATCAGACTCTGCGAGTGGACCAAAACGCCTCGCAGGAGGAAATACGCACCGCATTCCGCGGGCTAGTCAAGATATACCACCCCGACAGGAACCCGCGGCGCGTGGCCTGGGCTGAGGCGCGGATGTGCCAACTGCTGGAGGCGTATAGGGTTGTATCCGACGCGGGGCAGCGCGCAACGTATGACCAGAGGTTCCGCCGCAGCAGCGTCGGGGCGACCTTCGCCCGCCGAATGGCGAAGAAGAAGGAGGACCTCGGCGCACAATCCAAACTCGTCCTCCACTACCTGCTCCAGGACGAGCCGGAAAGAGCCATCGAACTGCACGAGAAGCTAACCTTGCGGCGGGTCACGTTCAGCCTTGAGCACCACCTTGATGACCGCGACTACCTCGACTCCCTCTTCCTGCTGGGTGAGGCATACGAGGGCCGCAAGCAATGGCGCACCGCGCTCAAATTCTATTGGAAGGCATACGAACGCGAAAAGAATGGCCCGCGCAAGCGATACTTCTTCGATGAACTGAAAGACAGGCTCCGGGTGCTCTTCTCCCAGCGTCTGGTCCGCGGGTTGCGACCCGAGGACGTGCTGAAGAACTACCGGCGGGCCTTGGGGGTCTGCGGAGAAAACCGCGACGCGGCGCTGATATACAAGAAGATCGCCTCGGTTCAGAGCCAGCTCGGCCGACCGGCCGAGGCGGTGAAGGCCCTCGACAAGGCGAAGGAGCTTTGCCCGGGCATGAAGGCCATCGACGCGATGAGAGAGAAAATCGCCGGAGCGTGAGAACGCGTGGAACTGCCTCCCGCCATTACGGAGACCAAGCTGGAACCGTTGCAACTTCTCCGGCGGGGTAAGGTACGCGACATATACGAACTCAATGGTCGGCTGCTCATCGTCGCCACTGACCGAATATCGGCTTTTGACTCCGTCCTCCGCTCGGGCATACCTTTCAAGGGGAAGGTGCTGACAGCTATCTCGCTGTTTTGGCTCCGAACCCTTGAGGCTGCCTCGGGAAACCACCTCATAACGGCCGATGTGCATCAGATGGGCGAGGCGGTCGCTCCCCATGCCGACCTGCTCCGCGGCCGCTCTATGCTGGTAAGGAAGGTTGAAGTTGTCCCTATCGAATGTGTGGTGCGCGGCTATCTGGCGGGGTCGGGCTGGAAGGAATATCAACAGAGCGGCTCCGTCTGCGGCGTCCGCCTGCCAGACGGATTAAGTGAGAGCAGCAGGTTGCCGGAGCCTGTGTTTACCCCATCGCTCAAGGCCGAGTCGGGGCATGATGAGAATATTACGTTTGAACGCGTATGCGAGATGCACGGCCGCGAGTTGGCCGCCGAACTGCGCCGCCGCAGCATCGCCCTGTATCAGGAGGCGGCAGAATATGCCGCCGAGCGTGGTATCATCATCTGCGATACCAAGTTCGAGTGGGGGAGGGCGGATGGAGCGCTGACCCTAATCGATGAGGTGGTGACGCCGGACTCCTCGCGCTTCTGGCCACGCGACCGGTATGAGCCGGGGAGGGCGCAGCTGTCGTTCGACAAGCAGTATGTTCGCGACTGGCTCGAAACCGAATCCGGGTGGAACAAAGAGCCGCCAGCGCCAGCCCTGCCCGAACACGTCGTCGAGCACACCACCCAAAAATATCTCGAAGCGTACCGCAGACTGACGGGGCGGACCGACCTGCCGTAGGTAACAATAACACCGGGCTTGTCGTGCCGCCTGTTATGTGCCTGTGGCGCGAGCCGGCGCGCAATTTCCTCTTGACTTTATCCGCTAGCTGGATGATGCTACGTCACAGTTCAGTTGATTTTGCATCAATGTAGGCATTATCCAATAATACAAAAGGAGAGTGAACAATGGCGAAGGCGAAAAAACTCTCGGAGACCGCTGAAATCGTGACCGATACCGTCACTTTCGGCGTGTGTGCAACGTGTGACCCCCGAATTGATGACTCCTCGCGCCAGCGGGCGGTCAACATCGCCGGAATGGTGGCCGATGTGATTGCCCAGGGGGTAAAAATGCCGGACGGCAAGCCGGTCGATGTGGTGTGGACGCCGGTTCTGGTGGACGGCGAAAAACAGGCCGACACGGTGGCCCGGCAGTTCCGCGACGCCGGCGTCGATGCGGTGGTCTGCGCTCCGGACACCTGGGCGTTCCCCCAATTGACGCTCATCAGCCTTCTGTCGCAACTGCGGCCGGACATCCCGCTCAACATTACGTGTGGTAACTCCGGGCCGAGGCCGGGCGTGGTCTTCGCGCACGCAGTGAACGGCGCACTGGCGCAATCGGGCCGAATGGCCGCACTGAACGTCGGTACCTGGCCTGATAGCGGCCAGAAACCGAAGATGACCGATGCGACGGCGGAGGCACTGATTGACTGGTGCTACGCGGCGCTCACTTCAGCAGGGCTCAAGGGCAGGCGCGTGGTGGTCTTCGGACACGACTCGATGGGGATGGAGACGGCCCTGGCGCACGTGATCCCGACCCGACAGACCTTCGGCTTGGAGGTCACGCGGCTCGACATGAAACTTCTCTCGGACATGCTCCAGAAAGAGGCCTATGACGCGGACGAATTGAAGAAGCTGCGACAGTGGATAAACCGCCACATAGGCGACCGACTGGAACTGCGCGACGAGGCCGACAGCGAGAAATTCCAAAAGGGACTGGCACTTTACCTGATTATGCGCGACCTGCTCGATGACCTGAATGCGGTCGGCGGCGGTTTTATGAACCAACTGGAATGGGGCTCGGACAGACGCGGGATTACGCTGCCGATTGCGGACGCGGCCGAATCGCTCCTGAACTCTACCTTCGACCACAGAGGCCGCAAGCAGCCGATGCCGTTCGCTACCGAGGCCGACGTGCAGGGCTTGTTCACCATGCTGTTCACGACCTGGCTCTCCGGCGGAAATCCACCGCTGTTCATGGACTTCCGTAAGGTGTGGGAGCCGTGGGAAATTCAGGCGCTGGCGAAGAAGATGCAAATCAAGTTCACCAGGAACGACCTCTGGGCGGAGCGCGGTTTCGTGGACGGCGACAACTCCGGCTCCGCCAGCCTCGACTGGGCAGGCAAGCCGGGCGATAAACTAACTGACATCATGGAAAACATCCGGATGCCGCTCGCAGATGAGTTCTACTTCCCCGGGGGCGGGAACAGTTTGACATTCTTCACCCCCGGCGGGATAGAGGGCATCGCCGGTCGGCTGGCGTATAGTCAGTTTTCCGGCATGTTCAGCCTGGTGTGGGACGAGGCGTCGTCGGTGGGTATGCCCGCCGAACTCGCCCAGGCCGTCGCCAACACCAGCACGCCCACCTGGCCACACACGTGGGTAGTGCCGAAGTACGCGACAATGGCCGAATATAAGCAGTATGCTCCGGCGAACCACTTCCACATGGTTTGGGGCTTGAAGCCGCGTCGGCTCGAGCACTGGATGGATCTTGCCAACGTGCTGAGCGTTACACCGTGGCAGTCGAGGCCTGAGTTTATCGAGGGGGTGGATCGGCCGGTGCCGCTTCTATATCTCCTCAACGGCGGCGAGAACGCTGCCAAACTCGCCCGGAAGAAATAAGAGGGTGGGTCGTTCGCCAGTCTGGTTTAGTTTGTTGTTCGACCCTGAGGCTCTCGACCCGCCTCTGGCGGGCCGGCGGAACTCGCCACGAACGCTACCGGAGCGGGTCGCTGTGTGGAATAGGACAGGGCAAAAAGGCGTTTGCTCGTTCCCTCGGGGTTGGCCGCGATTAGCGATGTTTAGTCGGCGGGCCCGAGCGTCAGCATCCCGTGTTTGATCCGGGTCACGGTTTCGCCGGTTGTATTGCCATCGGCGTCTTTGATTTCCACTTCTTCGGTGATTTCGTCCTTGGTCAGCGCTTCGACGTGGCCGTCACCGAACAGGATGTTGATCTTGCCGCCGTGGCGTGGGGCGATGTGTCCTTCTTCGTCTCCGTCCCTGATTGCCCAGTGGGTATAGTCCATCAG
>JAUWIN010000109.1 GCA_030605345.1 Candidatus Brocadiia bacterium | reverse complement strand
CGGATGAACAGCTCGCCGACGCCCTGGCACAGCCGGCGCGGGCGGAGCGGCTCCGGAGCCTGCTCACGACAATTCAGGAGCAGATCCACGCAGTGAGGGGCGCCAGGTAGGGTGTAAGCGGTGGCGCAGAAATTCATACACGTCAATGGAGCGCGAGAACACAACCTCAAAAACATCAGCCTCCGAATCCCGCGCGACAAGTTGGTCGTGATTACCGGCATCAGCGGGTCGGGCAAATCGTCCCTCGCCTTTGACACCATATTCGCCGAGGGGCAGCGCCGCTACATCGAGAGCCTCTCCTCATACGCCCGGCAATTCCTCGAACAGATGCAAAAACCCCAGGTCGAGTCAGTAGAAGGACTGCCGCCGACCATCTCCATCCAGCAGCGGACAGCCGGGGCGAACCCGCGTTCCACCGTCGCAACCACCACCGAAATCTACGACTACCTGCGCCTGTTGTTCGCACGCGCCGGAGAGCCACATTGCCATCTGTGCGGGCGGCCCATCACCCGCCAGACCGCCCAGCAGATAACCGATGCCGTCCGGGCGCTCGGCGGCGGCTCGAAGATCATGGTCCTGGCGCCGCTGGTCCGCGGCCGCAAGGGCGTACACCGCGAGGTGTTCGACCGCGCCAAGCGGGAGGGCTACGTGCGTGCCCGCGTGGACGGGGAATTGGTCGAAATCGACAAGCCGCCGAAACTGAACAAAAAGGTGAAGCACTCTATCGAGGTAGTGGTTGACCGCCTAATGGTAAAGTCCCACCTGGGGGCACGGCTCCAGGACTCGGTCGAAACAGCGCTCCGGCTTGGTTCCGGCCTTATAATTATTGCGGTCCAGCAGTCCAACGGGCAATGGAAGGACACTCTTTACAGTGAACTGTACGCATGTCCGAACTGCGGCACCAGCCTCGAAGAATTGACTCCTCGGATGTTTTCATTCAACAGCCCCTACGGTGCCTGCCCTGTTTGCGCCGGCCTGGGCACTCGCCTTGAGATCGACCCGGCGCTGGCCGTGCCTGATCCGCGCCGGACCCTGGCCGAAGGGGCAATTCAAGCGCTGAGGCCCGGCCCCGGGATGCCCAGATGGTATTCATACGGCCTGCGCCGCGCGGCGGCGGAGTTCGGCATCTCGCGGCAGACCCGGTTCGACAAATTGTCCGCAGCGCAGCGAAAAATCCTCCTCTACGGCTCGAGCCCGGCGCAAGAGGCGAAGCATGGCGCGGAGTTCGAGGGGGTTATCCCTGTGCTCCAATACCGGTTTGAGCACAGCGATAGCGACACGGTGAAAAAGCGCATCATGGAATACATGAGCGTCCTGCCCTGCACCGCCTGTGAAGGTGCTCGGCTGCGCCCGGAGTCCCTAGCAGTGACCATCGCGGGGCAGTCCATCAGCCAGGCGTGTGCCCTCTCGGTGACCGAGGCGCTGGAGTTCTTCAACCACCTTAAGCTCGACAAGGAGAGGCGCGTCATCGCCCGGCAGCTGCTCAAGGAGATCCGCGAACGACTGACGTTCATGGTGGACGTCGGGCTGGGCTACCTCACGCTTGACCGCTCCAGCAGAACGCTGGCCGGGGGCGAGGCGCAGCGGATCCGCCTGGCGACACAGGTCGGTTCCGGGCTTGTCGGTGTATGCTATGTGCTCGACGAGCCCAGCATCGGACTGCACCAGCGGGATAACTATAAACTCCTCATAACTTTGCGGCGTCTGCAGGGGTTGGGCAACACCGTCATCGTAGTCGAGCACGACGAGACAACCATCCGAGCGGCCGATCACATCATCGACCTCGGGCCCGGCGCCGGCGAGCACGGCGGTGCGGTGGTAGCGGAGGGCGACGTAGAGCAGCTCGCCAGCACGGCCGAGTCGGTCACCGGGCAGTATCTGTCTGGGGTTCGCTCCATCCCTGTGCCGCAGAAACGCCGGCCGCCGCAGAAGGGGCGTTGCGTGGTTGTGCGTGGAGCGCGGCTCAACAACCTCCAGAACATAGATGTATCCTTCCCGCTGGGAGTGCTTGTCTGCGTCACGGGGGTCTCAGGGTCGGGCAAGAGTTCGCTCGTCACGGAGACCCTTCACAAAGCCCTCGCCCACGAACTTCACGGTGCGCGAGAGCATGGAGGGCCCCACGACAGAATCGACGGTATTGAGCACATCGACAAGGTTATCGAGATTGACCAATCCCCTATCGGACGGACCCCCCGATCGAACCCAGCAACCTACACCGGCGCCTTTACGGAGATCCGCAACCTGTTTGCGCAGACAAAGGAGGCGAAGATACGCGGCTACAAGCCGGGAAGGTTCAGTTTCAATGTCAAGGGTGGCCGCTGCGAAGCATGTCAGGGCCAAGGGACCAAGCGAATTGAAATGCACTTCCTTCCCGACATTTTCGTCACCTGCGAGGAATGTAAGGGGCTGCGGTATAACCGCGAAACTCTCGATGTCCGCTATCGCGGGAAGAACATAGCCCAGGTGCTCAACATGACGGTTGAAAGTGGCGTAGATTTCTTCGCAAACTTCCCCAAGCTCAAACGGATATTGCAAACCCTGTCCGACGTGGGGATGGACTACGTGAGGCTGGGCCAGTCAAGCACCACGCTAAGCGGCGGAGAGGCCCAGCGGGTCAAGCTCTCGGCCGAGTTGGGGAAACGCGCAACAGGCAGAACTTTATATACTCTCGACGAGCCGACAACTGGCCTGCACTTCGCAGACATAAGCAAACTGCTGAACGTCCTCGTCCGCCTCGTAGAGCGCGGCAACACCGTGATTATCATCGAGCATAACCCCGACGTGATTAAATGTGCCGACTGGATTATTGATCTCGGCCCTGAGGGTGGGGCGGAAGGGGGCCGCGTCGTCGCCCAAGGCCCTCCAGAACAAGTGGCCCAAGCCCCCGGCTCGCACACCGGCGTCGTCCTGACAAACATCCTCGCCAAGGCACGCTAAACTGAAGCAACAATTCACCCCCATAACATCCCAAGTCTATCAACAGGTAACCCAATAACTATCAACACCTTATCCACAACCGCCCTGTGCATAACCTGTTGATTCCCTGCTCAAATCCTCTGCAGCAACGGTGGAACATAATGTGGGTAACCTGATCACAAGCAAGTGAATATGGATAGAGTCGCGATAGTCGTGACTATCCAAAGTTTATCAAAACCCCTACCCACAAGGCGCCAAAAACAACCCCCGCGACATTAGTGCCTGCGACATATCAACTTAACAGACAATAAACACAATAATCCCAAAACGCACAGGCGTTATTATTACTATTAGCTATTGATTACAAAATAACATAGCAATTATTTGATGCGATGTGCAGGTTTAGAGATTTGTTAGCGGTTCATGGAACGGTGATATGGGATAAGACCACCCGCCTTGAGCATGTTCATAAACCAGGGTGGAACGCAAAGGTGGTAATCAAACTGTTCGCCTGTGGTACAGTTGCGTATTTTTGCAGAGCCGAAGTCTATTTGTATTTCCTGGCCCGTGGAGAAGCCTTTCGATATTCCCGGCACGTCGAGCGCGGGGCAGCCAAGATTCCAGAAGTTTCTGAAAAATATCCTGTGAACAGAATCTGCAACCACTGCTGCTATTCCCTTGAATTTGAGCGTCTCTGCTGCCTGCTGACGGCTGGAACCGATGCCGAAGTTCTCCTCCGCTACAATGATATCTCCACGACGCACGTTTTCCAGGAAGCCGTCGGGAACATTACTTCGGTTACGAGCCTGACTAAGTCCGGACCCGCTGATAAACTCCTGATATGCTTCAGCATTAGTTTCATCCCCTCCCATAAGATGTCTGCCAGCAAAAAGTTCGTCTGTGTCGATGTCGGCGCCGAACTTCCACACCTTGCCCTTTATGATCATATAATCACTTTCCGAGAAACCTTTTTGGATTTGTTATCTGTCCCTCAACCGCCGATGCCGCCACGGTTGCTGGCGACGCGAGGTATATCTCGGAGGTTGGATCTCCCGCACGTCCGGGGAAGTTCCTGTTTGACGTAGCGATGCTTACTTCGCCGGGCCCCAGAACGCCCATGTGCGACTCCATGCACGGTCCGCAGGTCGGTGTGGAGACCGCGGCGCCGGCTCTGACGAACGAGGCGAGCAGTCCTTGCTCGCAGGCGGCCTCATATATCCGCTGCGAGGCCGGTATCACAATTAATCTTGTGTCGCTGTGCACCCGGCGGCCCCTAATTATCCGCTCCGCGATTTGCAGGTCCTCCAGGCGCCCGTTTGTGCAGGAGCCTACAAAGGCCTGATCGATGTGAGTTCCTTCAACTCTTCCGACGGGAACCACGTTGGCTGGGCTAGGCGGAGCGGCCACCAAAGGTTCCTTTATGTCTTCAGTGTTGATGCTGATGCGCCGGGCGAAGTGGGCATCTGGATCGCCGTGGACGCAATTGGGAATCTCTCCAGTCGCATTTTTCAAGTAGTCCAGCGTTTTTTCGTCAGGCTCGATAATTCCATTTGTGGCGCCAGCCTCAATTGCCATGTTGGTGAGAGTAATCCTGCTGTCCACACTGAGGTGCGATACTGTTGTTCCGGTGAACTGTATGGTGGCGAACAATGCGCCGCTCACTCCGAGTTTGCTCAATATCCACAATATCAGGTCCTTCGACGACAGTGGGAAGGCAAGGGTCCCGTCGATTTCGACTAAAATTGTGTTGGGAACCCGCTCCCACACCTTGCCGGATTTGAGGACCACGGCCATTTCGTCCACGCCGATGCCCGCGGCAAAAGCACCAGCAGCACCGGCTGTCGTCGTGTGGCTGTCCGTTCCCACTACCACCATTCCCGGTAACACATGCCCGTTTTCCAACAGCACCTGATGGCATATCCCACCCCTGCCAACCTCGTAGTAATGCTGGATGCCGTATTTTTGCACGAACCGCCGTATATTCTGGCACTTCTTCGCAGTATCCACATCCTTGTTAGGGACGTAGTGGTCGAGTATCACGACAACCTTTGAGGGATCCCACACATTCTCAGCGCCCAGCTGCTCGAATTTGGCCGCAGTATGAGCACCAAGGGCGTCGTGCGTCATGGCGAGATCGACGTTCAAATCTACGATTTCGTCCGGCACGACCTTCTCACGCCCGCAGCTTCTTGCCAGAATCTTTTCTACCAGCGTCATTGCCATGTCAGGCATGCTCTATTGCTCGAAAAGTTGCTTTCAACGGCTTGGCACAATAACCGCCTTCACACCCTGCGTCAACCCCGATTACCGGCGCTTGACCGATTCTGGCGGCCTGATATACTGCGTTTGGTCTCTGCTGAGGTTTGGGAAAACTAAGGTGGTGGAGCCCGGGGTCGGATTCGGACCGACGACCTCAGCTTTACGAAAGCCGTGCTCTACCGCTGAGCCACCCGGGCACGTAAAAACACTCTATCAGGATGCCTTTAGAGTTTCAAGGAGTTAGCCATGAGCCCCTCGGCCGAAAGCTCGGAGCCGAACGGCAAGGCGGAATTGCGATTCGATTTCACGAACGCCATGGCCGGCACAGTAGGCCCGGAACACGGTGTAGAGCAGGGAGAACTGGACGGCCTGACGAACAGGCTGGCGGAAGGACACGCGGTTCTTGAGCAACTTCGCAGGTCCGGCAAGGTTGCGTTCTACGACCTCCCCTACATGCACCAGAGCATCGCCAGGGTCAAAGAAGTGGCGGCGAACGTGGCAGGCGAGTTCGAAGCCGTCGTGGTCCTCGGCATCGGCGGGTCGGCTCTGGGGGCCATAGCGCTCCGCTCGGCTCTATGTCCTCCTCCATCTGACGGCTTCCCGCGGCTGTACGTGCAGGACAACATCGACCCGGATGCCTTGCGGGCGCTTCTCGACACAATCGAACCGGCGAACACCCTTTTCATCGTAATATCAAAGTCAGGTTCCACCGTCGAGACCATGTCGCAGTTGCTCCTGGTTCGTTCGTTGCTGCGCGGGGACATGACGAAGAACGTCGTAGCCATCACGGATAGCAAGAAAGGCGCCCTGCGCCGAGTAGCGGACGAGGAGTGCCTGGACTCGCTGGAGGTCCCGGCGGGCGGCGGCGGGCGGTGCAGCGTGCGCTCACCGGGCGGGCGGCTGCCGGCCGCCGTCTGTGGGATTGACATCGACGGTCTCCTGGCGGGCGCCGCGGGCGCCGACAGCGAGCGCTGTGCTTCGGCCTCGCCTGATGAAAACGCCGCCTACATGGCGGCAGCCGGGGAGTACCTTCTGTATCAAAAAGGCCACCCCCTGTCAGTGCTGATGCCGTATTCGAGCGCGCTCGCCCACGTGGCCGACTGGTATCGGCAGCTCTGGGCCGCGAGCCTGGGCAACACTTCCACCGTAGGCCCCACGCCCATTAGGGCGGTCGGTG
>JAUWIN010000080.1 GCA_030605345.1 Candidatus Brocadiia bacterium | reverse complement strand
CACTCGGTGGCGAGGCCGGCGGCGACGATGTTCTTGGCGATGTGCCGGGCCATGTAACTGGCGCTGCGGTCCACCTTGGAAGGGTCCTTGCCGGAGAATGCCCCGCCGCCGTGTGCGCCGCGCCCGCCGTATGTGTCCACGATGATTTTCCGCCCGGTCAGTCCGCAGTCCCCCTGCGGGCCTCCGACGACGAAACGACCTGTGGGGTTGATGTGGTAGATAGTGTGCTTGTCCAAAAGTTCTGTCGGAACCGCCTGCGGGATGACCTGTTCTACGATTCCCTTCCGAATGGTTTCGTAGGAGACATCGGGGTGGGGCTGGGCAGAGACCACCACAGTGTGGATTCGCTTGGGCTGGTTGTCCTTGTATTCGATTGTCACCTGTGACTTGCCGTCGGGCCGCAGCCAGTCCAGGATCCTGTCTTGGCGTGAACGTGCAAGTTGCTCGCAGATTCGGTGCGCGAGGTGGATGGGCATGGGCATCAGTTCAGGCGTCTCGTCGCAGGCGTATCCGAACATAATCCCCTGGTCGCCCGCTCCCTGCTCTGTGTGCAGTCCTTCGCCCTCGGTGACGCCCTGTGCGATGTCGGGGGACTGGTTGTCGATGGAGGTGACGACGGCGCAGGTGTCGCAGTCGAACCCCATTGAGGCGTCGGTATAGCCGATTTCGCGTATGGTCTCACGAACGATTTGCGGCATGTCGACGTAGCAATCGGTGGTTATCTCGCCAGCGATAATTGCGAGGCCGGTGGTGACCAGGGTTTCGCACGCCACCCGCCCGTATGGGTCGCCGGCCATGATGGCGTCCAGTATGGCGTCGGAGATCTGGTCGGCGATTTTGTCCGGGTGTCCCATGTTGACCGATTCGGACGTGAACAGGTATTTCGTCATGAGTCGATGCTCCTTTCCATACGTCCTTTCACAGTTGACTGGGCGCTCTTCCGCAAATCAGGTCGTTAGCTGGAGCAGCGGCCTGATTGCTTCAAAATTCCGTTCGGTTGCCCCTTTGCCTTGCTCGATCACTGCTGCGGCCCTGGCGCCGAGTTCGGTCCGGCGGGCGGAGTTCTCCCGCAGTTCGTCCAGCGCCGAGGTCAGGCCGTCCGGGCCGTCCACCTGCACGGCGGCATCGGCGGCCACGAGCCGTTCAACCGTCTGGCGGAAGTTCCAGGTGTGCGGGCCGAAAACCACCGGCTTGCCCAGTGCCGCGGGTTCGATCATGTTCTGCCCGCCGCGTCTGACCAGGCTTCCGCCGACGAAGACCACCGTCGCCACCGAATACAGCTGCGCCAACTCGCCCATGGTGTCGACCAGGATGACATGCGGCTGCGCCTCGAACGCCTCGGGCGCACGGCCTGCGTCTATGGCGGTCTTCCTCACCGGCAGGAGCCCGGCCTCACGGATGAGTTTCTCGACGGCATCTACCCGGTTGAGATGACGAGGTGCCAGAATCAGCCGCAGCCGGCTCGCCCGGCGGTGTTTCACGTAGTCAATAAGCAGCTCATCCTCGCCGGGCAGCGCCCGGCCTCCCGGATGCGTGCAGCCGCCAAGGATGACCGGCTCGTCCTGCCCCAATCGGAGCAGACGCCGGAGCTCTTGTTTCGTTATCTCCGGCACCTCGCTCGGCACGGCGTCGTACTTCATCGTGCCCGAGACCGAGATGCGCTCGCGGCCGACCCCGAACTGCTGGATCCGCTCGGCGTATTCATCGTTCTGGACAGCAAAGTGCCGCACGTTTGCGAACATCCGCCGGGCGAAAGGGCCCAGCAGACGATATCGGCGGACTGACTTTTGGGTGATGCGGCCGTTGACCACCACAACCGGTAGGTGGCGCCGTCGAGCGATCTGGAGGAAGTTCGGCCACAACTCCAGCTCAACCAGCACCACAACTGAGGGCTTGACCCGCCGAAACACTCTACGCACCACGGTTGAGAAATCAAGCGGAAAGTAAAACACCGTCTGTTCCGGATAACTCTTCTGCGCCGTTTCCCTCCCGGTAATGGTGTTGGTCGAGATGACCACGTCGGCCTGTGGACATTCAGATTCGAGCCTCGCCACCAGGGTTCGGGCGACCAAGACCTCGCCGACCGAGGCGCAGTGTACCCAGATGCGGCGCCCCGGGCGCAGGTCGGGGACTCCTCCGAACCGTTCGCCCCAGCCGGCGCGAAACCGCCTGCTCGTTAGGGCTTTATAAATGACGAACGGCAGGCCGAAAAGCAGCACCGTCAAATAAACGAAATCGAGCACGAAGGGGCTCAAGAAGTGTCCTCGGTGGACCTCATTACGGGGTGCGCTGTTCCGCCAGTTTTGCCTTCAGGTATTCGGCCAATGCAGGTCCTAGCTCCTTGTCAGCCAGGGCGAAGTCGACGAAGGTGCGATAGTAGCTCTCGAAATTGCCGATGTCGCAGCGCCGCTCGCTGCCCGCAAGTTTTACTCCAATTACCCTGTGGCCGCGCCTTATCAACAGCTGGATCGCGTCCGTCAGTTGTATCTCGCCACTTTTTCCGGCCGGCGTGTGGTCGATGGCATCGAATATCTCCGGCGGCAGCACGTATCTCGCCGAAACGACCAAGTTGCTGGGCGCGGTTCCTGGAGCCGGTTTCTCCACTAGCTCCGCCACCTCGAATACGTCACCCTCCGTGGCGGGAGCGGCGACCCCGTATCGGCTTGTGGCTTCTTCGGGGACTTCCTCAAAGGCGATGACGCAGCCGCCGTCAGTGTCGTCATAAGCATCCGTCAGCCGCTGGAGGAGCGGCCGTTCGGCCTGTCCAGTAATAATTGAATCACCCAGAGCAACGACAAACGGCCCGCCGCCGGTGAAATCTCGGGCGCACCGCACCGCGTCGCCCAGCCCCAGTTGCTCGCTCTGGCGGGTGTAGAAAAAACTGACGCCGGTATCCTCGTATTTGAGTTCTTCGAGTAGGTGCGCTCGCCCTATGCTTTCCAGAAGAACGCGGAGTTCCGGGTCAGCGTCAAAATGGTCCTCGATGGCCCGCTTTCGGCGGCCGGTAATGAACAGGACGCTGTTAATACCCGCCGCTTCAAGCTCCTCGACCACGTACTGGACGAGCGGTTTTCGGCCTACGGGGAGCATTTCTTTCGGCTGGGCCTTGGTTGACGGCAGCAGCCGGCTGCCCGTTCCCGCGGCTGGGATAACGGCGTTCTGTATCTTCACAACATCCTCCAAGTCCGACGGAGCAGATGATACCTTTTCGCGCGGCAGGGCGTCAAGCGCGGCAGTTTCGCTCAACTTGACACCCGCCAGCCTGACTGATATATTCCGCGCGTACTTGGCGTGCTTCCCCCACGGTAAAAGTTTTCGGAAGTGTGCGGAGACAAACTGCTCCCGCCTCGTCCTCCCGGGAGGGTTCTTGCCTTGGCGAACGCGAGTCAGACCCCAGTGATGCAGCAGTACCTCCGCATCAAGGCGGAGCACCAAGATGCCGTACTGCTGTTCCGGATGGGCGACTTTTATGAAATGTTTTTCGATGACGCGGTTACGGCCTCACGCGTCCTCGGCCTCACTCTTACCTCGCGCTCGAAGGAAAAGGCCGGGGAAATCCCGCTCGCTGGTGTCCCTTACCATTCGGGCGATGGCTACATCAAGAAACTCGTCACCGCCGGCTACCGCGTCGCGATTTGCGACCAGCTCCAGGACCCGAAAGAAGCGAAGGGCGTGGTGGACCGCGGCGTCACCCGGGTCATCACCGCCGGCACTGTGACTGACGAACTCCTGCCCGACCAGCGTTCGAGCAACTATCTCGCCGCCATCTGTCCGCGGAGCAAAGAATGCGGCCTGGCATGGGTCGATATCTCCACCGGCCGGTTTTTCGTGCAGGAAGTTCATCACCAGCGTCTCACGGACGAACTCGCGCGCATCGGCCCCGCCGAATGCCTCTACCCCGAGGGGCTCACGGCGAAAAACGCCCGGCTGGTCCGAGAACTCGAGCAGACCGCGGCAGCGTCGCCGCGAGCGGAATGGGTCTTCGACAGGCGCAACGCAGCGAGGGCGCTGCACAAGCATTTCGGCGTCACCTCGCTCGACGGGTTCGGCTGCGGCGACTTGAACTCAGGCATCTGCGCCGCCGGCGCCATCATCCAATACTTGAACGAGACGCAGCGTACCTCGCTCGCCCACGTCGAGCGCATCGAAAAGTTCGTCGATGCCGACTATTTGCTCATTGATCGCGCCACAAAACGCAGCCTGGAACTGGTCGAGACCATGCGCGGCGGCGAGCGACGCGGAAGCCTGCTTTGGGTGCTCGACCGAACGGTCACGCCTATGGGCGCCCGCCTGATGCGAGAGTGGCTCCTCTCGCCCTTGCGTTCTTCCGCACGGATCAGACGCCGACAGGACGCGGTGGCCGAGTTCGCCAGCCATACCGACCTGCGCCAAGGCGTCCGCCAGGTGCTTGAACGGATGCCCGACGTGGAACGCATAGCAGCGCAGATCAGCACCGGCCGAGCCAACGGCCGCGACCTGGCGGCGCTGCGCCGGTCGGCGCAGATGTTACCAGAACTGAGACGGCTGATTGAACAGCGTGAGCCCGAGGTTCTCGGCGCTCTCGGCAGACGACTCGACCCGCTCGACGACATCGCCAGCCTGATCGCGCGGGCCATAGTGGACGACCCGCCGACGGCGATGCGGGAAGGTGGGATCATCCGCCCGGGCTACAATGCCGAACTTGACGACCTGCGCTCGCTCAAGCGTCAAGGCAAGTCGTGGATTGCTAACTACCAGGCCGAGCAGGCCAGGCGGACGGGCATCGATTCGCTCAAGGTCGGGTTCAACCAGGTGTTCGGCTACTACATCGAGGTCACCCACACCCACGCGGAAAAGGTCCCGGACGATTACGTGCGTAAGCAAACCCTTAAGAACGCCGAGCGATACATCACGCCGGAGTTGAAGGAACACGAGACCAAGGTGCTGACCTCGGGGGAAAAGGCCGACCAACTCGAATACGACCTCCTGGTTGAGGTCCGCGAGTCAGTTTCCGCCGAGACCCGCCGCATCCTGTCCGTCGCACGGGCGGCGGCGGAGCTGGACGCGCTGTCGGCGCTCGGGCACATCGCCACAGAGTACCGATACTGCCGCCCGGTGGTCGACGACTCGCGCAAACTGCTCATCAAGGACGGCCGGCACCCGGTCCTGGAGCACACCCTCGAAGGCGAGCGGTTCGTCCCGAACGACTCGATGCTCGACGGGGAGGAGCAGATGATGGCCATCATCACCGGCCCGAACATGGCGGGCAAATCGACCTACATCCGTCAGGTTGCCCTGATTGCCCTGATGGCGCAGATGGGCAGTTTCGTGCCGGCCAAGTCCGCGGAAATCGGCGTGTGCGACCGCATCTTCGCCCGTGTGGGAGCGTCCGACGAAATCTCACGCGCCCAGAGCACCTTCATGGTCGAGATGAACGAAACTGCCAACATCCTGAACAACGCAACCGACCGCAGCCTGATAGTCCTCGACGAGATCGGCCGCGGAACCAGCACCTACGACGGGGTAAGTATCGCCTGGGCGGTCAGCGAATACATTCACGAGAACACAGCCGCCCGCACACTCTTCGCCACGCACTACCACGACCTGACAGCGCTCGACGCCCTCCTGCCGAAGGCCAGGAACTACAACGTCGCCGTCCGCGAGTGGGAGGACGAGGTGATCTTCCTCCGCAAGATTGTGGAGGGCGGAACGGACAAGAGCTATGGCGTCCACGTCGCCAAACTCGCCGGCATCCCGAAAAAGATTATCATACGAGCCAAGAAAATCCTGGCGCAACTCGAAGCAAGCAGCCTGGACGACCAGGACCAGCCGAGGATCGCACCAATCAAGGCAAAAAAGAAGACACCACGCGAAATGCAGATGAGCCTCTTCCGCTCGCCGCACCAGGCGACCATCGACGCGCTGAAGGAGGTGGCCACCGATACCCTCAGTCCCGTGGAAGCGTTGATGAAGTTGCAGCAGTTCAAGGAAGAAATCCTGCGGCGGGAAAAAGGCAAAATCAGTAAGGAGCCCACCGAATGACCCACCTGATAACGTTCATCGACGGCGATGGGGGAGGACCGGAGCTCGCAGCTATTACGCGGAAGTGTGTCGAGGCAACGGATGTCGATATCGAATGGCGAATCGAGCAGGCGGGAGCCGACGTTTATGAGAAGGAAGGCACGCCGCTGCCCGACCGGCTCATCGAGTCCATAAAACAGACCAAGACGGCGATCAAGGCGCCCGTAACGACCCCGGTCGGTACCGGCTTCCGTAGCGTGAACGTCGCACTCAGGCAGCAGCTCGACCTCTATGCCTGCCTCCGACCCTACAAATCATATCAGGGCGTCCGGTCACGATACCAGAACATCGACCTGGTCGTCGTCCGCGAAAACACCGAAGACCTCTACGCCGGCATTGAGTTCGAAAAGGGCACGCCGGAAGCTCTGGCCCTCATCGAAAAGATCAGCCGCCTCGGCGGGGGCAACATACGCACGGACTCCGGTATCAGCATCAAGCCTATTTCGGTTGCCAACAGCGAGCGCATCGTTCGCTTTGCCTTCGAGTATGCCCGGGCCAACGGCCGCAGGAAAGTCACCTCAGTGCACAAGGCCAACATAATGAAATTTACTGACGGCCTGTTCCTTGACGTGTCGCGCGAGGTGGCGGAGAATTATCCGGACATCGAGTTCGAAGACCGCATCGTGGACAACATGTGCATGCAGCTGGTGCAGAAGCCGGAGCTGTATGACGTGCTCGTGCTGCCAAACCTTTATGGCGACATCGTGTCCGACCTTTGCGCCGGGCTGGTCGGCGGGCTGGGCGTCGCGCCTGGAGCCAACCTCGGTGACCAGGTGGCGGTGTTTGAGGCCACCCACGGGAGCGCACCGAAATACAAAGGAATGAACAAGGTCAACCCGACCGGGCTGATTCTTTCTGCGGTGCTGATGCTGCGGCACTTGGGCGAGTGCCATGCCGCCGACCGCCTTGAGGCGGCTGTCGCCGCCGTCATCAGGGAGGGGAAATCGGTTACCTACGACCTGAAGCCCGAGCGTGACGACCCCACCGCCGTCGGCTCATCGCAGATGGGGGACGCGATTATTGAGGCCTTGCAGAAAATCTAACCTGTCCAATGTGGAGGCAAAGAGATGACGAAGAAAGAGACGCGCAAGGACGCCCTTCTCAGATTGATATGGGAGCTCGGTGGTGAAGCTGTGCGAGAAAAGATAAACCAAGAGATCCCGAAGTATTGGGAGCTGTCCGAGAAAGACAGGGAAATTGAGCCGGGCGTGAGCAAGCCGCGGTACTGGCACACTAGTGCCAGTATCTGCCAAGCCCTTAAGGATCGAGACGGTTACCTCGAAAATCCAAGCCGCGGGATCTGGAGAATAACCGAAAAAGGTAAGGAATACCTTCCTTCCAAGGGGCTCAGCCAGAGCGGGCCGGATACGCACACAGGTGACGAGCTCCCTTTATGTGAAGAACTACGAGAATCACAGCGGAAGAGCAAAGAACCTGCGACTTTCGAGGAGGTCTTGATGAAAGCTTTTCGGCAGCTCGGTTTTTCCGCCGAACACATTGGTGGCGCAGACGAGCCTGACGTCTTGATAAGGAATTATGGGATAATTATCGAGGCCAAAACAACAAAACAAGGTACCGTGGGCGAGAACCAAGTTAACTTCAACGCGCTCAAAAGGTACAAGCAAAAGTATGGTTCGAAACACGTTGGAGTGGTTGCGCCGGGATTCCCCAGTGGTAATATTCAAAACACAGCTGCGATAGAGAATATTACACTTATCGAGACAGAGGTGATCTGCGAACTCTTGCGGAACCACGCAGTTTTTCCCTATCAACCCAGCGCAATAATCGACGTTTTATTTGGCTCAGGCAAGAATATCATTACTCCACGGGATGTTCCACCATCTACCATTGGCCAGAAAGAATTGATCGAGGTCACTGCTAAAATCTTGTCCGACATAAAATCGACTGGAAAAACTTCTTTTTCTCCTGGGGAATTGCACACTGCTTATCAATGGCAACGGCCCAGTTACGGGCTCGATGATATAGAGGGTGCTTTGAAATTCTTGTCAACACCACCGCTTCGTGTTCTCCAGAAACGGGACAACGAGTATTCTCTGACAGATAACATCGAATCTATCCTGAAGAAAATTGGCCTGTTGCTGGAGGCATTCAAGCAGATGCAACGCACGACGTAGGACGCGCAGCGTTTGGAATTGTCCGATGCACTTTTCTTTGGGCCGGCGGCATGGCGTTTGCCCTATGAGAAATCATTGGCGCCAGCCAGCGGAGACAAATACAGTGGTCGGCAACAGGCCCATTGGGATTTTCAGGAGGTTTGGTGGTACGAAGCAGGTGTTCGCCTGTGCGCACAGGCGAACACATGGCCCCTGACCAAGTAACGCAAGGTCCGTGCCCGGCACCGACCGCCTTGAGGCAGCTGCCGCGGCCGTCATCAGGGAGGGGAAATCGGTTACCTACGACCTGAAGCCCGAGCGTGACGATCCCACCGCCGTCGGCTCATCGCAGATGGGCGACGCAATTATTGAAGCGTTGCACAAGCTGTAGGCGCCGCTGGTGCGGCGAAAGTACGAGGAATGGGATCCCGTGCAGATGGGCGACGCCATTATTGGAGCACTGGGGAAGGCGTGAGGGCCCCGGGTCTGGTGAATGTGCAGAGGAATGTGATTCCGTCGGGACAAAGTGTAGGACCGGCTCGGTAATGGTTTCAGTGTGTTGTGTAAAGGTGTTCGCCTGTGCGCACAGGCGAACACCTTTCTACGCCTGACAGGGGCAAAAAATGAAACTATTGGCAGCAGCTCAATTATTCAGGGGACTCTCCGACGGCACACGGCTGCGCATCCTCAACGCGCTGGCGCAGGCAGATAAAATGAGCGGTACTCAACTGGCCGATCTCCTCCGTGTGCCCAGAGCGCGGGTGGCGCGTCATCTGCGCTATCTGTACAGGTCCCGGCTGGTCATAACCGAGCGACGCGGCGCAGAGACGCGGTACGCCATTCGGACGGAGCACGAAGCGATTCACCTTGCGGTGTCGAGGATACTCAGCGGACTGTTGTCGGATATAGAGGGGTTGGCGAAGGACAATGAGAAGCTCAGGCGGCTGGCTAGGGGTCAATAGGAGAGGTGGGCGCCGGTGCGCACAGGCGAACACCTTCCACGTTCACCGAGACACTCCATCAACCCCTGCGCTGCTCGCTCTTGCAAGTCCTGCAACCCCTGCGCTGCTCGCTGTTTCAACTCCTCGACGGAGCCGGGGTTCGCTATTCTGCATCATCGATTTCCGGGCCGTTCCGTGGTTTGTAGCGGCCTCGAATCAGAACGTCGCGGATCCGTAAATGTGATCAAGCCACGCTCACGGGCAGGGGACACTGTCCGGCCTCTGCGCACCGAGCACCGCGCGTGCAAATCACCGGCTGGTTCGCAATGCGGTCGATTTAGTTGGGGGTCTGGAACGCGGTGCCTGTCACTGTCGCGTCGCGGCGTCGATTACAACCTTTCCGGCCCCCCGCCCGCCTTTGGTCCGCCTTTGGCGGAGCGGAGGCGGCCGGAATCACGTGGCGGCCGTGACGGACCAGCCGGAGGGCGATGGATTTAGGGCTTGTATGTGGTCACCGACTCGCTCGTGTCGGCGGGCTGTCCGTGTCCCCCCTGCAACATGTGTTGCCGAAACGCAACATCGCAAGGGGGGTGTTGCGTTCACGCAACATGGGGATAAGCTCCTCCTGCGGCAGTGGTTAGCCCGTTTTCAGCCCCAATAGCGCCCTATATGGCGGTTTGGGTGTGTATTTTGTGCAACATGGTCGGCGTTTCATATATCCGTGGTGCCGTTCGTAACTGCGGGTGGCAAAGAGGGTTATGGTT
>JAUWIN010000133.1 GCA_030605345.1 Candidatus Brocadiia bacterium | reverse complement strand
GGTGGCGAGCATTTTATGGAGGACTTGTATCACGCCGGGGGTATCCCTGCCGTGCTCAAGCGCCTGGGCAGGCGCATCAAGAGCAATCCGACAGTGTCCGGCCTCACCACCAAGCAAATCGCGGCCGGCGCGGAAATCTACGACAGCGACATCATCCGCCCGGTCTCAAGGCCGTATCACAAGGAGGGCGGGATAGCCGTCCTGCGCGGCAACCTGGCCCCCGAGGGGGCTGTGGTGAAGCAGAGCGCGGTGGCCAGAAAGATGCTCAAGCACACTGGCCAGGCCGTCTGCTTCGACAGTGAAGAAGAATCGATGAAAAGGATAATGGCAGGCGGAGTCAAGCCGGGCATGGTGGTGGTCGTGAGATACGAAGGCCCGAAAGGAGGGCCGGGCATGCGCGAGATGCTGTGGCCCACCGCAGCAATTGCCGGATTGGGGCTGTCGGAATCCGTCGCACTTATCACCGACGGGCGGTTCAGCGGCGGGACGCGCGGGCCTTGCGTGGGCCACGTCTCGCCCGAGGCAATGGCCGGCGGCCTAATCGGGCTGGTAAAGGACGGGGACAGGATCACGGTTGACATCACTAACAGAAGGCTTACCCTGGAGGTTGCAGAGGGTGAGATTGAGAAACGCCGCGCCAAGTGGAAGGCGCCATCACCGAAGATCAAGACGGGTTATTTGGCGAGGTATGCCAAGTTCGTTCAGTCCGCCGCAACCGGCGCGATATTAGAGACATAAGCCGGAAGTAATGGGAAAGGCGGCTGGCGCTTTCACATACGCAAGTTCCGGCGACGCACGTTGTTGCCCGGTAGTGTAAAGGTAACACAACGGATTTTGGGTCCGTCTTTCGAGGTTCGAATCCTCGCCGGGCAACCAGCTGCGGGTTACTCGTTTTCCAGAGCTGCAAATTTATACATATTCTTTCTCGACGTGGACGGGCAGGCGAGGGAGCAGGGTCACTCCTTGGCGAGTTGGTCACGCAGCCGGACGGCCGCATCCCGCTCGGGGAACTTCAGGTTATCCTCAATCAGGGCGTTCAGGAACGCTAGCGCCTTCTCTTTCCTGCCGGTCTCTGCGTAGGCCACGGCCAGTTGATACCGGACGCTAGGATAGCTGGGGAGGAGCCGCCTGGCTTGTTCGACCTGCTCGCTCCCTGCATCCGGGCGGCTGAGGATGGTGTGCAGAGCGTCGAGGGTATCGGCAACGGCTGCGCCGAGCGGGCTGTGTTCTTCGGCCTTTTTCGCTCGTTCGATTACCTTATCGAGGCTCCTCTTCTCCTCAGCCCGGAGATCACGGTAGTCATTGAGCAGGTACATCCGGGTGGGGTTGAGTGCAATGACCTGACGGTAGAGTTTCATCGCCTTGTCGCTGGCGCCAGCTCGGTGGTAGATCGAGGCAAGTTCGAGTCTTGGGAGCCAGAAGTCAGGTGCTGCTCCGATGGCGGCTTTGTAGAGTCGGATGGCTTCGGCCTGTGCGTTGATCCGCTTTTCTACGGTCACTCCCGCGGCGGCTAAGGGACGTGAACGCATTTCTTCGATGGCGGCGAGGTTGCGGCTGGCAAGGGCAAAATTGGGGGCCAGTTGGAGGATGCGCTGGTTCGCCTGTTCGGCTTTCCTAAGCTGCCCGGTCACAATGCACAGGTCGCCAAGATAATGCAGTGCCAGGAGGTTTCCCGCATCTTGTTTAAGGAGGTCCACGAGAGCCCGTTCGGCATAAGGCAGCCAGACGCATCCGGCGCGTGAGAGCAACAGGGCGCGGTTGAGTTCGCGCCCGACAATCTTGTGGAGCCGCATCCTGGGCGCGAGGTCGCCTCCTGGTTTGGCTTCTGTGTTCAGCCTGGTGAGGCGGCGAACGAGTCGGGAATAGGCCTGGCGGAACCCCGGCGGTGCGCCGGCGGCCAGCCTGACCTCGGCGCTGGCGCCCGCAAGATCACCGCGGGCGATAAGGCAGTTTATGAGGGTGAAACGATTGCGGAGCATCTCGTCCCGTGGTGGTTTTGGCAAACTGAGAGTGGCCCGAACGGCGTCCTTAGCGGCTTCGACTGCCTTGGCGAAGTCTTCCGAGCCCAGGTAGGCGGTGGCGAGGCATCGGAGAAGCCGGGCCTTGGCAGCCGGCGGCGAGACTTCCAGCGCCCGCACGTAAAGGGGAACCATCTCGTCGAAGTGACGCTGCAGCGCGTAGATGGCGCCGAGTTCGGCGGCAAAACTGAAGCGCGGGTCTGTTTTACTGGCTTTCAGGTAGTTCTCGGCGGCGTGGTCCCAGGCGAGGCGACGCTCAGCTTCAATCTCCTGGCTGGTCACCTTGCTGCGGGCGCCTGGCGATCTCTGCCGTTTTCGCGCGGCTATTTCGGCCCGTATTTCCGCAGCAGGTCGGCGCGCCCGGGCGCTGTGCAGCAGCCCGGCGGCGAACCATACCCCGGCGGTATCGGCGCGGAAACGGATCACGGACTTCAGTTCTTTGAGAGCGCCCTTGAGATCCCCGTCTCGCAGTCCAAGTGCGGCGAGCCTGAGGAGGGCGGCAGGGTGCCTTTGGTTCAACTCCAGCACCTTTTGTAGTTGCTCCTTGGCTTGGGCGCTGTGCCCTTGTTTGATGCGGAGCACGGCGACCCCGAAGTGCAGCCACGGGTTGCTGGGCAATTTGAGGTCCGCCAGCATATCGATTGCGCGGTCGTATTGCTTGACCGCCTCCTCAAGCCGTCCGCGCTCTTCGCTGATATTAGCAAGATATACATAGGCCATGATATATTGCCTGTTGAGCAAGATGACCTTTTCCAGGAATTCAACTGCCTCGTCGGCCATGCCCTCCTTGGACAGGGCGAAGGCGCGGATACAAGCAAAGGTCGGGTCGTCCTTGGGGTCCGAAGCGTATTCGCGGGCGATGTCCCGTGCCGCGGTGTGCTGAATCATCGCCAGTGTCTGCGCCGTGAGGGCATCTATCGAGGGGGCCTCGGCGACGGCCCTTTCCACCCAGTAGAGGGCCTGCCCGTAGTTTCCGAAAGCTCTATTAACCTCGCTGAGGATCAAGTGGACCTCTAAGTTTAGGCCGGGGGCACGTGCGGGGGCGGTGAGAATCTGTTTGCACTGTTCGCGAGTCTGTTCGTACCATCCCTGGGTCAAGTACAGCCTGGCCAGGTGGAGTCGTGCCGGGGCGAAGTTCGGCCTGAGTTCGAGTACCTTCCGGAACTGGTTTGAGGCGAGTGTGGCCGAGGCGGAGGCGCCGCCGCGGTGGTAATACGCCAGGCCGAGGTCGAAGTGAAATTGCGGCTGGTTCTGCATGGTTCGCCGGACCGAAAGTAGCTCCGACACGGCCATCTCATACTTGCCCTCTGCCAGAAGCACGACGCCGCTGACGTAGCGCCGCTTTGTGTCAGCGGTCCGCGCCAGGCTGGCATAAGCCCGCCGCTGGGCGTCAGCGAACATGCCAGCACGGCCGTAATGGCCGGCCCGCCTGTTTCTGATCCTCACTGCGCCGGGGTGCTTCTCG
>JAUWIN010000083.1 GCA_030605345.1 Candidatus Brocadiia bacterium | reverse complement strand
TGCTGCTACCAATTGCGTCAGCGTCTTGTTTTTCCTCTATCGTAGAGGAGGTACCTGAATATGTCTTCTGTGTCGTTATTGTTTTGGATGTTGCTTGTTGTTTTTGGCATAGGTGCCATTTTGCCATTGTGCTTATTGTTTCTGGCGTAGGTCCCCAATATCCGGCGCTGGAGGCAGCGTATCCACTTGTCGTCCGCCACCTATGGCCCAGCGTAGTATTCCTCGGTGGGATTCGGTTGCTCACGCCCGACCAGCGTCAAGTTCCCTCTGATACGCCAAAGGCCCGCCCGTGGCGGGAAGGGGAGTCAACCCGTCGAGAGCTCTCAGCCCCAGCCTTCAGGCCTAGGCCTCTGGGTCGAACGCCTGTTCTTCGGACAGCTCGAGCCCGGCCGTCGCCCGCCTTCGGTCCGCCTTTGGCGGAGCGGAGTGGGCCTCGAACGGCAGGATGGTTCGGCCTATCATTCCTTCACCTCGTTGGTGATGTTCAGAAAAAGTTTTTATTTGCCGCATTGTGGGCGACACTATCAACGAGGTTGTTTTTGCATGTCACAAAACCGCAATCGCTATATTACGGCATTTCGGTAAAGCTTGACATTCGCCGCAATGCCCGTATATAAGTCGGCGCGGCGGGTTGTTTTTGCGGACAGGAGACAGAAGTGCCAGGACCTCTGACAAAACTGAATCCGAACCTTGAACCGATCCTGACCGCGCCGTATCCATTTGATCTGGTGGATGCTAACAAGAAGAAGGCCAGGGAGATGTTTCCCGAAGGGTACGTGATAGATTTCGGCATCGGCGACCCCACCGACCCGGTTCCGGAACTGGTCCGCAAGCGGATGGCGGCGGCGACAGAGGAATTGAAGTGTTCGGGGTATCCGGCGGCTGTGGGCGATGGTGACTATCTCGACGCAATAGTTGGCTGGCTCAAGGCCCGGTTCGGGGTTGACATCAGCACCGGGCAGGTCTGCGCCACCTACGGTGCGAAGTATGCCTCGTTTCACATCCCGATGTTCTTCGTTGATCCGGCTGCGGACGACGTTTGCATCGTCCCCAATCCGGGGTATCCACCCTACGCCGACGGCACACTGCTGGCTGGCGCCGAGCCTTTCTATCTGAACATATCGGAGGCCACAGATTTCGAGCCGGACCTCTCCGAGATTCCGCCGAACGTGGCGGAGCGAGCGCGGGTGTTTTTCCTCAACTCGCCTCACTCGCCGACCGGGCGGATGCTGTCGCTGGAAAAACTGGGCGAGGTCGTCGGGTTCTGCCTCCAGAACAATATCGTGCTGGTTTCCGACGAATGCTATTCAGAGCTCTATTACGGCGACGCCCCGCACAGCGTGCTGGAGGTGCCACAATCCGCCGAGTGTGCCATCGTGCTCAATTCGCTGTCGAAACGGAGCATGATGACCTCGTGCGCCGTCGGATTCGTGGCCTCGCGCAACCCTGAACTGCTCGGCCCGATCAGGTCAATCACCCGCAAGTCTGCACAGGGCGTGGCTAACATTATTCAGGCTGGCGCGGCGGCGGCACTCCGTGATCAGGTGCATCCCGAACAAATGCGGGCGGTTTACGCGGAGCGGCTGCAGACTATCCTGCCGGCGCTGGAGGGGGTCGGTTGCAGCCCGGTCCGACCGCAGGGAACGTTTTTCCTGTGGGTCAAGGTCCCTGAGGATGACACCTCCTTGGGGTTCTCGGAGAGGCTGCTTTTTGAGAAGGGCATCAACTGTATGCCGGGTAACCTGGTCAGCAAGGAGTGGGGCGGGGTGAATCCTGGTGGCGGGTTTGTTCGGTTTGCGCTGGTACCGCCCGTCGAGAAGGTGCGGCAAGCGGCGGAGCGCCTGCAAACCGGGTAAGTTCTATGTCTGAGCGGGCAAAAGCTAAGGTTTCTCCGAAACTGTTCCGCCGCCTGTTGGCGGAATATGGGAGTGAGCGGTTTTTCACGGTGGTGGCCACGGTCATCGCCCTTGCCACATCGTTCGCCGGGCTGTTACCGGCGTTCTTCCTCCGGAACGCGGTCAATTACCTGCAGGACTTGTTCAGTGCCGGGCAGCAGGCCCCCCCCGTGATTTGGCCGTTTGCAGCGGCAGTGCTGCTGGCCGCAGCCATCCAGAACCTGTTTTATTACGCCCAGACCAGGACGCGGACCGAGTTGAGCGTACGGGTTACGAACAAGTTGCGCGAGCGGATATACGCCGCGGTGCAACGCCATTCGCTCACGTATCACAAGAAGACGACCACAGGCGACCTGATAGCGCGCTCCACCCGCGACGTCAGGAGCGTAGCTCGGTTCGTGAGCTTCGCCGTGTTCAGCACCGCGGACCTGGTCGTTTTCCTTGGCGGTGCCATCATCATCCTGCTGTGGGTGGATCCCGTCTTCGCGCTGGTGGCGCTGAGCCCGGTGCCACTGGCGACGTATCTGACCGCACGGTTCGGGACGCGGTCGCGCCCGATGTGGAAAGACGCCAGCAAGTCCTACGGCGAGGTAACGGCGGCGCTTCAGGAGAACATCGCGGGCGCCAGGGTCATTCGGGCGTTCGGCCAGGACCAGGCGCAGAACAGGGAATTTGCCGGCCGCGCGGACAACTACGTCAGCAAAATGATGCGAGTGGTGGAGTTTTGGGTGGTCCGGGTGGTCGGTTCGAATCTCATCTTCAGCACGGTGATGCCCGTCAGCCTGGTCTATGGCGCCTATGCTGCAATCCAGGGTTCGATCGGGATCGGCGACATCATGCTGTGCTTCGCTTACATGCGAAACGTGCAGCAACGCCTCCGACACATCGTCCACTATGTAGAAGTCTTCCAGAGCGCCGCCGCAGGCGCCGAGCGGGTGTTCGAAATCTTGGACGAGGAGCCGGGCATCCAGTCGCGGCCGGGGGCCACCGCCATGCCGCCGTCGCCCGAAGGGATTGGCGCCCTGGTGGAGTTCAAGGGGGTGTCGTTCGGCTACGAGCCCGAGAAGCCGGTGTTGGGCGACATTACCTTTACCGCTCAGCCTGGGCAGACCATCGCAATTGTGGGGCATACTGGTTCTGGGAAGTCAACCCTTATCAGCCTCATCCCCCGGTTCTACGACGCCACGGCTGGGGCCATCTTGATTAACGGTGTTGACCTGCGGGACATCAGTGTTCGCGAGCTCCGCCGTTCTGTCGGTTTTATCTTTCAGGACACGTTTCTGTTCAGCACGTCGATCCGGGAGAACATCGCATACGGTCGGCCGGGTGCGGATTTCGAGGCTATCCAGGCCGCGGCCCAGGCGGCCAGGGGTCACGACTTCATTATGAAACTTGAACACGGGTACGACACGGCCGTGGGCGAGCGGGGCATGACCCTCAGCGGCGGACAGGCCCAGCGCATCGCCATAGCGCGGGCCGTGCTGCTCGACCCGAAAATCCTCGTCATGGATGATGCCACCGCCAGTGTAGATTCCGAAACCGAGCGGCAGATTCGCCAGACGATGCAGCAGGTCTCTAAAGGTCGCACAAATTTCGTGATCGCACACCGCATCTCGTCTGTGGCACACGCAGACCATATCCTGGTACTCGAAGACGGCCGCATCGCGGAGGAAGGTACCCATTTCGAACTGATTGCCCGGGGCGGTGTGTACCGCAGGATGTACAGCCAGCAGTTCGAAGACGGCCCGCAGTTGCAGGAAAATGACGATGCCTGACCAAGACCTGGAAGAACATTTCGCGCGAGCGCACCCGTCACTGAGCACCTTCAGGCGCATCTTTCCCTTCGTGCGTCCTTACTGGCGCCAGCTCGTTATCTGTATGGTCATTGAGGTCGCCTTTGTCGGCCTGTGGGCACTTGACCCGCATTTCATCAAGATAGCGGTGGACGAGTTTATCCTGCAGGGAGTATTCAAAGGCGCGGTGTACGTCGCCGGCTTGATGGCCCTGAACAGTGTGCTGCGCGCTGCTATGTCGGCGGTGCAGCAGCTGTCTCTGTGGCGGACCGGCGAGAACACCCTTAACGACGTCCGGAAGCATCTGTTCGCGCACATTCAGCACCTTTCCATGAACTTCTTTGACCGCGAGAAGCAGGGACACATCATCGCAAGGGTGGACCGAGACGTGGAGTTTCTCGGGCAACTAATCATCGAGGCCCCCATACTCATCGTCCACACCCTCTCCTCGATGGTTGTGGTAGGTTTTATCCTGATTACGTATGACTGGCGGTTGTGTGTGCTGGTGGCGGCGCTTGCGCCCGCGGTCGGCGCGGCGGCGTGGGCTTCCAGCAAGTGGGGTTTGCCTGCCTATCGGAGCGTCCGCCGCAGCATGTCACGAATGACCGCCAACCTGGTCGAAAACGTCAGCGGCGTCCACGTGGTCCAGGCCTTTGGCCGAGAGGAACAAAACTTAAGCACCTACCAGACCCTGCTTAGCGAATACAAAGCCAACACAATGGTCGGCGCTATGGTCAGGGGGATCACCTTTCCGGGAATGATGTTTGTGTTCGGCCTGGCCAACGCCGCCGTCATCGCGTATGCGGCCTACGGCGTGCCCAGGGGTTACGTCACCATTGGTGAGATTCCAGCAACCATCATGTACATCGGCATGATTTACGGCCCGATTATGATGATCGCCCAGATGTACGACCAATTTCTGGCCGCCTCTGCCGCGGCTGAACGCGTTGTACAACTGATGGACAGCAAGCCGAGCATCACCGACAAGCCCGGCGCCAGAGACATCCCGACCATCAAAGGCCACATCGCATTCGAACACGTGCATTTCAAATACGACAGTGACCCGCATTCGCCGTGGATTCTGGAGGACGTGTCCTTCGATGCCAAGCCGGGCGACATCGTCGCACTGGTCGGCCCCACCGGCTCCGGGAAGAGCTCCATCGTCAACCTCATCCCACGCTTCTATGAGCCGCAGCGAGGCCGGATCACCGTGGACGGCCACGATATCTACCAGGTCAAGCAAAAGTCATTGCAAGACCAGATCGGAGTCGTCCTCCAGGAAAACTTCCTCTTCACCGGCACAGTAATGGACAACCTGAAGTTCGGCCGGCCGGAAACCACCGACGAGGAGGCCGTGGCCGCGGCCAAGGCGCTCGGCTCCCACCACACCATCGAGCGCCTCGCACAGGGCTATCAGACCGACGCACGTGAGCGCGGGGCCGCCATCAGCCACGGCGAACGGCAACTTATCTGCTTCACCCGCGCACTCATCGCCGACCCCCGCATTCTCATCCTCGACGAGGCCACCAGCTCCGTTGACACCGACACCGAAATCGCCATCCAGCGCGCCCTGTGGAAACTCATGGAAGGGCGGACCGCCTTCGTCGTCGCTCACCGCCTCTCCACAGTCCGGCACGCTAGCAAGATATTCGTCATCCAGGACGGGAAAATTGTGGAATCCGGCACCCACCACCAACTCCTCGCCCTGAACCGAAGCTACGCCGGGATGTTCGAAGAATTCATGGGACACGGATAAGGTGTCCGCCGTTCCGGCGCTGTTTCATGTGCCGCCCTGGCGCTGTGTCCGTAAAGGGTATGGCTGGTCGAACTCCGGAGCCTTGGTTGACGCCGCCTGCGGCGGGTCGAAAGAGAAATCCTGCACCAACTCGTGGTGGAAGGGACGCCATCTATATGTGCCCGCCCCGGGAGAGCATTCAGAGGTCTCACCATCTTCACCACCAGCATCACGGTTCGCTGCCTTCCTTATAAACTGGCAGGCGGACGGTGAACCGGGAGTATTCGCCGGGCGCGCACTCTGCGGCGGATTCGCCGCCATATCGGCGGACGATGGACTCGGCGAGCCTCAGGCCGAACCTGTTGGCGGGCACATCGGCCGGTGCCCCCGGTTGTTTGCCACCACCCCCCTTCGCCTCTGAACTGCGAGATGACCCGGAGGTCCGGCCGACGTTGCCCGCCGGAGTCTCTGCTCCGGCCTCCGACCCCGTAACGGTCACGAACTCCCCTGTCTGTTTTGCTGTTAGTTCCAGCACACTGCCATCCGCCATTGTATCGAGAGCGTTGTGGAGCAGCTCAAGAAACACCTGCTCCATCGGGCCGACATCGGCCCGCACCGCCGGTAGGCTCTCGTAGTTTTTTTGTATCTCGATCTGGCGGAGAGCGAACCTTTTTCTGCAGAGGGACAGCGCCTGATCGAGCACAGCGCCCATGTCGACAGGCCCCGCCGGGCGGTGCGGGTCCGGTTGCGAGAACAGTGTCTGGTAGGTTTTGATCAGGGTTGCGATTTTCTGGCCGTATTCGGCGCTGGTCTGGAGCGCTTGGCGGAGCTGCCGCACTGTGCTGGCCTCCTTTGACGCTTCTGCCACCCCAACCACACCCACGAGCAGGTCGTTGATTTCGTGGGTGATTTCTCGGGCGACACGCCCTACCAGCGCCTGCCGCGCCAGCTCCGCCAAGCTTTGTGTTTGTTGTTCGTCGCTGCCCAAAGAGGTACCTCTCTCGTCCGGAAGCAGGGTAGGCGCGGTGACAGGAAGGGTCAAACATGTGGGGCGGAAAGGCGCGTTTCACTTAACCGTGGGGTTTAGTGGCGGGGGAAATTTTTGCTCCCCACTCGCGGGAGGCACAGCGCTCAGTCGAATTCGTTCGCGTGCGCGCGCCACCATTCCAGGCATTTGCGGACGGCAGCGCTGCCCGTGCCGAAGTCCTCTCCAACTATATTCCCGATGGCCGCTGCGGCGGCGGTCCGGGTCGAAGTGTTTGTCCATCCGAGCGTCCCGTCGATCATCTGCACCAGCCTGGGCACTGAGGCGCGGTGCCGGACCCGCCCAAGATACCTCGCCACGGTAGCGGTGAGGGTGTTGTCCTTTGAACTTACTGCCGAGTTCAGCACCCTGAGGAACACCGGCAGGAGGTCCGGGTCGTGGTAGTCTGCCAGGCCCTCGACAGCCCGGCGGAAATTCGGCTGGGGCCGACTGCTGGCCCTGACTGCTGCAAGGAGGATTTGTTTGCGCTCTTCCCCTTTGTTCGCCAACCACCACTCCTGCCACGCTTTTATGCCCCGCGAGCGGGCGTCGTCGGTCTCGTTCTCAAAATCGACTTGGGCACGGTGGCCGGTTATTTTTCTCAAGGCGATGTCAGCGGCGAGCCGGACCGGCGGCTCCGCGTCGTCCAGCGCCCGGATCAGCGCCGGCACGGCGGCGGTTGCGCCAAGTTCGCCCAGCCGGTATGCCGCGAGGCGCCGGGCCGCAGGCTCTCCGTTGTCGAGGTCCTTGCGCAGTCTGGCGGCCTGCGCGGCGCGGTCAGCAGGTTTCTGGCGTGCCGTGGCCACGCCGGCCGCGGCGCGCACAGCCCGGCGCACAGCGCCCAGTTTGTCCTGGGGCAGCAGCCGGTCCGGGCCCTTGAGTACGTAGAATTTACGGTCGCTCTTGGTCAGCAGCCAGATGCCATCCTGGCGGAGTTTGAGTTTGACTTGGCCGGCTTTGGGGAACGCGGGGAAGCCGACCCTGACCTTCTTCAGGTCAGGGTCTCCCTTTAGCGCCTCGAGGACGACCAAATCGGCGACGTCGGTGCGAAACTCGACGCCGATTTTCAGCAGCTCTCTGTCCAGCTTGCCTTGGGCGATGTTGAACACCTGGCCGACCACTACCAGGTCGGATTTTTTGACCAGCTCTTCAAGGTCTGCGGCGACGACGGAACCGGCAGCCGCGAGCAACACCGCCGACAGCACAACGAAGGTTCCAACCGGTTTCATTGTGAAATCCTCCTTGGATTGCGCCGCAGAATTACGCACAATTGATCACACCACTCGATGGCGCCTATTCCCCAGTGACGCTCTTGGCAAGGTTGCGCGGCTTGTCCACGTTACACCCACGCGCGACCGCCGCGTGATACGCGAGAAGCTGCAACGGCACAACTGTGAGCAGCGGCTGAAGCGGCCGGAGACAATCCGGGACATAAATGACGTCCTCGCAATAGTTCTTAATCTTGGTGTCGCCCTCGGTTGCGATGGCTATCATCCTGCCCTTGCGGGCGCGCACCTCCTCAACGTTGCCGATTATCTTATCGTAGGTTTCACAACGAGTTGCAACAAAAACGACCGGCATGTTCTCACTGATAAGTGCGATCGGGCCGTGTTTCATCTCCGCCGCTGGCAGGCCCTCGGCGTGTATGTAGCTGATTTCCTTGAGTTTAAGAGCCCCTTCCAAGGCCACAGGATAGTTGTATCCGCGCCCAAGGAATAGCCAGTTGTCATAGTGAACATGCTTGGCGACGATGTTTTTTATATCATCCGAATGTTGGAGGACCTGCGCAATTTGGTCCGGAATCGCCTTCAGAGCGCGCATGTACGTCTCCATGACGTTTTGCCGCATAAACCTCCGTCTGCCAAGCATTAACGCCATCAAGGCCTCGATGACCAGCTGGCAGGTGAACGCCTTGGTCGATGCGACGCCAATCTCCGGCCCGGCGTGCAGATACACGCCCGCATCAGTCTCTCGGGCGATTGTCGAGCCGACTACGTTCACTATTCCCTGTGTCAAAGCGCCCTTATGCTTGGCTTCCCGTAGGGCGGCCAGCGTGTCGGCCGTCTCGCCGGACTGGCTTATTGCTATGACCACCGTGCCGTCATCAATAATCGGGTTTCTGTATCTGAACTCGCTGGCATACTCGACTTCCGTGGGGATCCTCGCCAGGTCCTCGAACATATACTCCCCCACCAGCGCGGCATGCCAAGCCGTACCGCAGGCGGTGAGGATTATCTTCTTGGCCTTCACCAGTTCTCGTGTGATGTTCTGCAGACCGCCCAGTTTTATCTGCATCTCCCGCATGTCGAGGCGTCCGCCCAGGGCTGTCCGCACGGCGTCCGGTTGCTCGAAAATTTCCTTCAGCATGAAGTGGTCGTACTCGCCCTTGGCGATTGCCTCCAGCGACCAGTCTATTTGGTCTATTTTCTTTGCAACGGGTATGTTATCGATGGTCATTGTTCGCAGGCCATCTCGCCTGACCACAGCCATTTCGTTGTCGTTGAGATATATCACGTTTGCGGTGTGTCCGATGATGGCCGATGCGTCGGAAGCGACGACATATTCATCCGCCCCCACGCCGATAATTAGGGGGCTGCCCTTGCGTGCCACCACGAGCTTATCCGGCTCGTTGACGCTTAGCACGACTATGCCGTACGTGCCGGTAACTTCGGTAAGTGCCGCTTGCACCGCCTCTTCCAGCGTATCGCACGTCTTGCGGAATTCGCCTATAAGCTGCACCAATACTTCTGTGTCGGTTTCACTGGCGAACTGGCAGCCCTTACCGATTAGATACTCCTTGAGTGAGGTATAGTTTTCGATGATGCCGTTGTGGACCAGAGCTATCGTGCGGTCGCCGTTGAGGTGCGGGTGCGCGTTGGCGGTGTTTGGCGCGCCGTGGGTGGCCCAGCGGGTGTGGGCGATGCCGATAGTCCCGGCCATGACGACCGCGTCCCGAGGGGCCAATTCCTCGCCGTGATTGCCTCGTCCGGCGCACTGTTGCCGCCCGAGTTTGCCGTCGT
>JAUWIN010000138.1 GCA_030605345.1 Candidatus Brocadiia bacterium | reverse complement strand
GGGGGGCTCCAGCGGGTGACGTCGGTTTTCGGGGGAGTGGTTTGTTCCCGGCAACTGGCAGAGCTATACGAGCCGCTGCTTTGCCGGGGCGAGAAGGGCACGAAATGAGCCAGACTCCCGCAGCTAGCGTCATCATTCCGTGCCTGAACGAGGAAGACAATCTTCCCGGTGTTCTTGATGCTCTGCTTGCTCAGGATCTGCCGAGGGCGTCGTTTGAGATAGTGCTGGTTGACGGCGGGTCGCGGGACCGGTCAGTCGAGGTCGCGGAGGAACGTGGTGTGCGCGTGATTGCGTCGCCTCGCGGCGTGAGTGTTCAGCGGAACCGGGGGGCGGCCGAGGCCCGGGCACCTGTTCTGGTCTTCCTGGACGCGGACTGTCTTGTGCAGACTGACTGGTTACGGCTGGGCCTCAGGCAGATGGAGGACGCCGCGTTGGCTGGCGGTCCAATCCTGGTGCCCGCGGGCGGCTCCTGGGTGGCCCGCGCGTGGGGTTTTCACAACTCGGTCCGATCCCGGCTGCTTGCCGACGTGCCTGGCCAAGTCTTCCGCTTGATTGCCACTGCGAACCTCTTCGTCCGCCGCGATGTCTTTGAACACGTCGGCGGCTTCGATGAATCCCTGAGCTCGGGTGAGGACTTCTTCTTTTGCTACCAAGTCGATCGGCTGGGCAAGTCGGTTGTCTTCGACGATAAGGTGCCTGTATGCCATCTCGGCCAGCCGCAGACCTTGCGCGGATTCTTCCGGGAGCAGGTCTGGCACAGCAACCTCGAAGTGTGGCGGCGGCTGCGCTCCGGGGACGGCCCGAAGCGGGGCACGTCGGCTCGCCGGTTCGGGCTGGTGACGGCGGCCTTGCTCATTGCCCTAGTGGTGTGCGGGGTCGTGTCAGCCGTATTCGGGACGCCGTGGCCGCTGACGGGCGCGGGTGCTGCGTTCCTTGCGTTGCCGGCCGCTCTAAGCTTTCGCACCTGCGCGCGGGCGGGGCAATGGCGTCCGTTCATCCCGCTCGCCGCTATCTATCTTGTGTATGGGCTGGCTCGCGCGTTGTATCTGTTGGGCCTGTGTCGTCTCGGCTATCGGAGGAGTTGAGCGTGGTCGGCGCTGAAATCGTGTTCTGGGTCGCCGCGGGGATTGTGGTTTACACCTACTTCGGCTACCCATTGCTGCTGCTCATCGTCAGCTCAGTCGTGCAGGCTGGGCGTGATTTGAGGTTCCTGTTCCGAAGGGCCACCCGGCGGACGAAGCCGGTGACGGAGCAGGCCCTGCCGCGCATCTCGGTGCTCATTCCAGCGCACAACGAGGAGGAGGCCATCGCCGCGAAACTGGAGACCACCTTCGCTCTCGATTACCCGAACGACCGGCTCGAGGTTATCGTCGGCTCGGACGGCTCTGACGACCGGACAAACGAAATAGTAGAATCGTTCGCAGGCCGCGGCGTAGTGCTCGCGGCTTATGGCGAACGCCGCGGCAAGCCGTCCGTCATCAACGATACAGTCGAGCGGGCCTCCGGCGAAATCATTATCCTGTCCGACGCAACCACAATGATCGACCCGGACGCCATCCGAAACATCGTCCGCCACTTCGAAGACCCAAAAGTCGGCGCGGTGAACGGTGAACTCCGGTTCGTCTCCCCCGGCGAAGGACACAAGGGCGAGGGGCTCTACTGGCGATACGAGGTGATGATCAAGTTCATGGAAAACCGGCTGGGGGTTGTGCTTGGGTCGAGCGGTGCGCTGTGTGCTTTCCGCAAGAAGGTCTATCGCCCCATCCCAGCTGACTGTATATGTGACGATTTTCTGATAACGGCCAACGTGATGATTGACGGGCACCGCGCGGTGTACGACCCGGAGGCGCAGTCGGTCGAGCAGACTGCACCCTCGGTGGAGATGGAGTCGAGCAGACGCGAGCGGATCGGCGCCGGTAATTTCCAGGCGCTGGGCCTGACCACGAGGTTGTTGAACCCGGCGCGCGGCCCGGTGGCGTGGTGTTACCTGTCGCACAAGATATTCAAGTGGACCACCTGGGCGTTTATGGCCGGGGCGTTTGTGGCTAACCTGCCGCTGGTTTCCGAGCGGCTCTATTTTGTGTTTTTCCTGCTTCAAATTGCTTTCTACGCCTCCGCGCTGCTCAAGGCCACGGGGACGCAGGTGCCCGTCATTTCGAGGATCAGCAGCATCACCCACTATTTCATTTCCATGCATCTGGCGCTTTTCTTGGGTTTTGTGCGCTATGTGCGAGGCAGCCAGAAGGTAGCCTGGCAGCGGAAGCACCGATGATTGAGCGCCGGCGCCGCATGGACGAGGCGCGCATTGGGCTGTGTGCGGCCGCCTGCTGGCTTGTGCCAATTGCACTCAGCCTGGTGTCAACTGGGGAGACCGCTGCGGGGCGGCTAGCCGGCAACGTTTCCTCGCTACTGTTTGCCCCTATGTTCGTCCTGCTTGCGGCAGCGGTGGGCGATTGGCTCCTAAGCCGCGTACTGAGGTTGCGCCACGAGTTTTCAGGTCGGTGGGTTTTTGCAGGCGGACTGGGCCTTGGGGTGTTTTCGCTCGGTACCCTGTTCATCGGCTTGGTATCAGTCCCGTCTGCGCTGGCGGCCTGGATTGCGGCGGTTGTGCTGGCGGCGCTGCTTTCGAGACGAACGGGTGCCCTGCTCCTTGCGCTCCGCGAGAGGACGCGCACATTTCTGGCCGCGCGCGACTTCGCGGGAATGGCGCTAGTCCTAATCATCGGTGTTCTGGTCTGCCTTAACCTCCTTCGGGCTTTCGTTCCGCCGCTGGAATACGACGAGATGGAATATCACCTGGCCGCCCCGGCGAAATACATGCGGGAGGGCAGGATAAGTTTTATCTCGGATAATGCCTACGCTGCGTTTCCGGCCAACGTCGAGATGCTGTTCCTTGATGCGATGATAATCCGGGGCGGTGTTGTCGAGGGCGTCGCCCGGAGCCGGGTGATAAAAGGGTCGCACGGGTTGC